>JBQDJW010000239.1:0-1354 GCA_052086425.1 Pseudoclavibacter sp.
GGAAGAGTGTTCGGAAGCCCGACGCGACCGTGACCGGGATGGCGATGAGGAACGCGACGACGCTCGCGATCCAGAATGCGACGAGCAACGCGAGCGCGGCCGTCCCGAATCCGATGGTGACGAGGATGTCGAGCAGCGTTTTCATGTCGGGCTCCTTCTGAGTGCCGTTTCGGTGATGACATAAGGTTCGCCGCAGCTGCCTCGCGGCGACTCGCCCCTGCGCAGGCTCGCGCGTACTGCGTTCGCAGTACCTCGCAGTGCTGGCGCCGACAGGTGTCGCGCATTGAGTCGGCACGTGCGAATGCATAGAGTCGCGTCTATGGATCACGCTCCGCTGACGGCGCTCGCCGATTCGACCCGCGCACGCATCGCCAGGATGCTGCTCGACGCGCCGGACAGGCGCGCCTCGGTCACGGCGCTCGCCGACGCGCTCGGCGTGACGCAGCCGACCGCGAGCCACCACCTTGCGCGCCTGCGCGAGGCCGGCATCGTCGAATCTGCCAAGGAGGGGCGGCGCGTGTGGTATTCGCTCGTGCCGAGCAGCGTCGACCGCGTCGAATCCGTCGTGAGCGACGGCGACGAGGGGCTCGACGTCGACACCGAGGTCGCGTTCCAGCGAGATCGCGCGGTCGATCGCATCGCCGAGAGGTTCCGCGGCACGCACGCCCGCGCGACGGTCGAGCGCATCTTCGCCGAAAGCATCCGGATGCTCGAACGGCAGGGCGTGCGGGCTCGCGACCTCGGGCTGCGGGCAGCGGGGTTCACGGTCACCAGGCTCGAGGCCCTCGAGCGCGCGAGCGGCGACCTCGAGACGCGGTTCGATGGGCGCGCGGGGTCAGCGGGTGCGCCGGGCCCGGTCTCGGTCCTTTTCGTGTGCGTGCGCAACGCGGGGCGTTCGCAGCTCGCGTCGGCGATCATGCGGCAGCTCGCTGGCGACCTCGTCGAGGTGCACTCCGCGGGGTCGGCGCCGGCGTCAGATCTGTCGTCCGGCGTCGTGCGGGCCCTCGCCGAGATCGGGGTACCGGTCGGCGGGGAGTTTCCGAAGCCGCTGACCGACGAGTCGGTGCGGGCGGCCGATGTCGTCGTGACCATGGGCTGCGGCGACGCGTGCCCGGTGTATCCGGGGCGGCGGTACGTCGACTGGGATCTGCCAGACCCGGCAGGCCTGCCGATCGAGGACGTGCGCCGCGTGCGCGATGACATCGAGGAGCGGGTCCGTGCGCTGCTCGCCGAGGTCGTCGCCGTGCCTGAAGCGTCGCTGTGAGGCGCGGGCCGTCGATCTCGGAAGCATAGATGTTCGTCTATGCTTTGAAGTATGACGACAGCGAATGACGCGCACGGCGCGACTCCGGTG
>JBQDJW010000239.1:1364-5250 GCA_052086425.1 Pseudoclavibacter sp.
GCACGGGAACGAGCGCGGGGGGGACTCGCCGCCCGGCAGTGCTCTTCGTGTGCGTGCACAACGCGGGGCGCTCGCAGATGGCGGCAGGCTGGTTGCAGCACCTCGCGGGCGACCGCGTCGACGTACTCTCGGCGGGCTCGGCGCCGAAGGACCAGATCAATCCGGTTGCCGTCGAGGCGATGGCCGAGGTCGGCATCGATATCACCGGCAACACGCCGAAGGTGCTCACGGTCGATACCGTTCGCGAGTCTGACGTCGTGATCACGATGGGCTGCGGCGACGCCTGCCCCGTCTTCCCCGGCAAGCGGTACGAGGACTGGGAGCTGCAGGACCCGGCCGGTCAGGGAATCGACACCGTCCGCCCGATCCGCGACGAGATCCGCGGCCGCATCGAGGCCCTGCTCGCCGAGATCGCCCCGGTGTCCGTCGGCGCCGACGCCGGCGCGTAGGCGAGCGTCGCCACCACATGCATTCGAGGGAATCCCCGTATCCGAGCAATCCCCGCAACAAGGGAGCACGATCATGACCCACCTCCTCGACCCGCAAAAGGTCCTTGAGCGCGCGGCCGAGCGTCTCGCCGCCCGCTTCGAAGGCATCGTGAGCGCCGAGACCGTCGAACGCACGGTCTTCGAGTCGTACGCGACGCTCATGCGCACGGCGCGCATCCCCGACCATGTGCCCGCGCTCGCCGAGAAGTTCGCGAAAGACCGGCTCACGGCGCTCGCATCCTCGAAGGGGCTCATCGCGAAGCCGCACCCAGAGGTGCTGTTCGTCTGCGTCGGCAATTCGGGCCGCTCGCAGATGGCTGCGGCGCTCACGAACAGCCTGGCGGGCGAGCGCATCGTCGTGCGGTCGGCGGGCTCGAAGCCGGGCGAGGAGATCTTGCCGACCGTGCGCGAGGCGCTCGCCGAGGTCGGTGTCGACGTCGAGCACGAGTTCCCGAAGCCGCTCACGGGCGACGTCGTCCGCGCATCCGACGTCGTCATCACCATGGGATGCGGAGACGCGTGCCCCATCTATCCGGGCAAGCAGTACGAGGACTGGCCGATCGACGATCCGGCCGACCTCGATCTCGAAGGGGTGCGGCGCGTGCGTGCCGAGCTGAGCTCGCGCGTCGAGAACCTCGTCGCGCACCTCGCCCCGGAAGCCGCGTAGAGGAGGCGTCGGCCGGGCGCGGTGCAGCGCACAAGTTCTCCTCGACGTAGACTGGGTGCGTGCGATCGTGTCGCTCCGCCCCGAGCTCCCAGACCGCGATCGCGAGCGCGAAGGAGGCACCTGCGTGAGCGCGCAGAACGTTGTCACTGAGGATGACGCCGCAGGCGTCGACGCATCGACGGCGCCGGCCGCAGCACCGCCAGCGCCCGCGAAGCGCCGCGCGCGCAGCGACTCGCCCGCCGACCGCTTCATGCGCCGGCTGCTGCGCGTGCCAGAGATCGAGCCGACCAAGCGCCACGTCGACGCGGCCCAGGGTGCGTTCCGCACATCGCTGATCGTCTCGGGCGTGCGCTGCATCGTCATGTACCTCGCCGTGCCGATCCTCGTGCCGATCGCCGGCCTCGCCGAGTGGTTCGCCGCCCCGATCGGCATCGTGCTGTGCTTCGTCGCCTTCGCGTCCGGCATCTACAGCGTGCGACGCTTCTTCCTCTCGGACCACCGCTACCGGTGGATGTACGCGGGCTTCATCGCCTTCGTGTTCGCCGTGCTCATCTTCTCGCTCGTGAGCGACATCAGCAGGTTGGTGACCGCCCTGTGACCGACACCGCGAACCAGCCGCAGCCGCAGCATCCGGGCACTCTGCATGCCGCCGATCGGGGTGAGCCGGCCGAGCACAACGAACAGGTCGACCCAACTCCGGACGCCGAGGCCGACGAGGCAGCGCGTCGCGCCGCCGAGGTCGCACGTGAACTCGAGGAGGCACCTGAGAACCTGCCGCCGAAGGCCTGGATCACGCTCGGCATCTTCGCGCTGTTCGTGGTGGGGACCGGCGGCTGCATGGTCAACCTGTTCGTGAACTAGCCCCCTGTCGCGCACTCGGCGGCGGCGCCCGGTGCCCGGAATCGTGCCAGCATTGCGCAGGAGGCGCTCCGCGTGACCGCCGGCGAGGAGCCGACTGCAGAGGTGCTCTCGACGAGCGGCGGCGTCGGTGTGGTCGCGGGAGCGGGTGCCGCCGTCATCGGCCTGTGCATGGCGAGGCTCGGGCCCAAGTGGATCGACGGGGAACTGCACGACGAGGGGTGAGCGCGCGGCGGGTCGGGTGCCGCGGCCCGGATGCGCGGGGCACTGCGCGGGGCAGGCGCACGACCGACCCGACTCCGAGGCTCCGCGCCTACGCGAGCAGCCCGCCGCCAAGGTTGACGGGGCTGCCCGCGATGTTGCCGACGATGCCGCGGATGACGTTCGTGCCGTCCTCGGCGCGCAGCCCGTCGTACCAGGCGCGCGTCGCGGCCGGATCGAACGCGTGCGTCTCCCACGCCCGCTTGCGCGCCTTCAGCACGAGGTCGCCCGCCCGCTCGGTGCGCACGCGCTCGTAGCGGCGCAGCGCATCTTCGACCCCGAGCGTGTTCGTGGCCATGACGATGCCG
The DNA here is from genome assembly GCA_052086425.1 of Pseudoclavibacter sp. Taxonomy (GTDB): domain Bacteria; phylum Actinomycetota; class Actinomycetes; order Actinomycetales; family Microbacteriaceae; genus Pseudoclavibacter. Next base: position 3,947 of record JBQDJW010000239.1, read on the forward strand.
AGCGCGAAGCTGTCCTCGAGCGCCGAGCAGGCGCCTTGACCGATGTCTGGCGCCGTGTTGTGCGCCGCGTCGCCGAGGATCGCGACTCGCCCGCGCACCCACGTGTCGAACGGGTCGATGTCCCAGATCTCGACGCGGTTGAGCGACGCCGCCGGGTCGATCGCGTCGAGCAGGGCCCGAACTCCCGGGGCACCCCAGGCGCCGAACGCGTCCTCGAGCGGCCCCTTGCCATCCACCGACCGGTCGTAGGGACGCCCCGACGGCTGCGGCACGTCGACGAAGTAATAGAAACGGTCGCCCGCGACCGGCATGACGGCGCAGCGCTTGCCGTCGCCGACGTAGGTCGTCCACTGCGTGAGCGGACTGATCGCCGGGTCGGCCTCGACGAGGCCGTTGTAATTCGTATAGCCCGAGTAGGTGCGCTCGATGCGCGCGCCTCCGGTCACGTAGCCGCGCGTGAACGACCTCGCCCCGTCGGCGCCGATGAGAAGGTCGCCCTCGTCGCGTGTTCCGTCGGCGAACGTCGCGACGACCCGGCCGCCGACCTCCTCGATGCCGACGAGCTCCTTGCTGAGGTGGATGTTCTGCGCGCCGACGCGCTCCATCAGCAGCCCCTGCAGTTCGGTTCGCGCGACCGGGTAGGCGCGCTGGCCCGACTGACGCGTGACGGGTTCGAGGCTGAACCGACACATCTCATCGCCCGTGTGGCCGTCGACGTACGACATGTGATCCATAGCGCCGCCGAGCGCCGCGACCTCGTCGGTGAGTCCCAGCCAGTTGAGCACCTTGACGCCGTTTCCCCAGAGCGACAGGGCCGCTCCGACGGGGCGGTTCTCGCGCATCCGGTCGTAGACCACGACCTCGTGGCCGAGCCGTTGCAGCGCGATTGCCGCGCTCGTGCCGCCGATGCCGGCGCCGATCACGATGACCTTCATGTTGTCGCCTCTTCGTTTCCGGCTCAGCTGCCGCGGTAGGTCGTGTACGAGTAAGGGCTCAGCAGCAGCGGCACGTGCAGGTGCGAGCCCGAGCCGTCGACCGTGATGTGCACGGTCACGAACGGGTGGAACGCGGGCGTCTCGCGGTGCGCGAAGTAGGCGCCCGTCGCAAACGTGAGGGCGTACACGCCGGACGCGAGCAGCTCGGGGCCGAGCGCGAGGCGGCCGTCGGCGTCGGTCGCGCCATCGGCGACGCGGGTGGCGTGGCCGTCCGGCGCGATGTTCGCGAGCGTCACGCCGACGCCGGTCGCGGGCGCGCCGCGCGCCGCGTCGAGCACGTGGGTGGTCAGGTGGGGCATGGGTCGCCTT
>JBQDJW010000240.1:0-1710 GCA_052086425.1 Pseudoclavibacter sp.
ACCCCCGCTTTGCGTTTCCGCCGCCTCCGCGCGGTCGCGCGATGCGGATCCGCATGGCGCGGCGCGGGCCAATGCGGCTGCCGCGCCTGTCGCTGGCGTCAACCCGCTCTCGCTTCTCTTGATGTGTGCGCCGTTCGTCTCGTCCGCCCCCGATGCTTGGCTGGTCGTCTCACGTGTTCAACGACGAACGGAAGTGCAGCGATCATGGTCTACCGCCAACCACAGTTCCACCCGATACCGAGCTTCTACGGGAAAAAGCTCTCGATGCCGAGACTCGAAGCCGATGTATTCGAGTGCGAGCTCGAAGGCGTCATCCCCGAAGATCTGAACGGAACGTTGTACCGGATCGGACCTGACACGCAGTTCCCAGTTCTCGGCGACGACGACAACGTCATAAATGGGGACGGTCACGTGATGAAATGGCGGATTGAGGACGGCCACGTCGACTATCGATCGAGATACGTACGGACGGCGCGCTTCAGCGCCGAGCGCGCTGCACGCCGACGGCTGTTCGGGGTCTATCGCAATCCGTACACGGACGACCCCTCCGTCGCCGAATTTGAGGACCGGGACAACACCGGCAACACTTTCGCGTGGTGGTTCAACGGGCGCCTCTTCGCACTGCGGGAGGACTCGCATCCCCATGAAATCGATCCAGAAACTCTCGAGACCCTCGACCGGTTCGATTTCGGCGGCGAGCTCAAGTCGACCGCGCTGTCCGCACACGGAAAGATCGATCCGGTCACGGGGGAATGGTGGGCGTTCGGGCTCTTCTCCGAGCGACGCAACGAGGGCGAGATCTCGCTGATCGTCGGCGACAAAGACTTCAATCTCATTCGGGAGGAACAGTTTGTCGCGCCGATTCCCGGCATGATGCACGACTTCGCGGTCACCCGCGAGCATGTCGTCTTCGATGTGCAGCCGTGGACCGTCGACAATGAACGGGTCAAGGCGGGCGGCCCCTTCTACGCATACGACCCATCACTCCCGTCGTACTGGGGGATCATGCCGCGCGAGGGCTCGGTCGACGAAATCCGCTGGTTCACGGCGCCGAAGGTGCACGTGGGACACATCATGAACGCCTACACCGAAGGCAGGACCGTTGTCGTCGATGCAGCGGTCGCACAAGGGAACTCGTTTCCGTTCATCAAGGATGTCAATGGCAACGTGACCGATCCCGACGACAGCTTCGGCACCATCACGAGGTTGGTCTTCGACCTCGCTGGAGAGAGCGACGAGACGAAGGTGACGTCGACCGGAGCCGTTGGAGAGATGCCTCGAATCGACGACCGCTTCGCCATGGCGAAGCATCGGTACGGCTTCTACCGCTCACTTGAGGGCATCACGCGGATCGACTGGGAGACGCTCGAGAAGCGCACCTACGCGCTGCAGGCGCCCTCCGTCGCTCACGAGGGCATCTTCGTCCCCCGCACGGAGGATGCCCCAGAGGGTGATGGCTATCTCCTGAGCGTGCTCAACCACTACCACACCAACCGAGGCGAACTGCTCGTCCTCGACGCGCAGACGATGACGGAGATCGCCCGCGCGAAGCTCCCCTTCACCCCGTTCTTCACCTTCCACGGCAGCTTCGCCAGGAACGTTTGACCCCAACAATGAGTCGGGGGCGCGGGGGGGAGCAGCGGCCCCCCCGCAATTGCAGTAAGGCCAACGGCGGCGAATTAGGCGGGGACGTCGGCCGCCCCGCGCAGC
>JBQDJW010000240.1:1720-5245 GCA_052086425.1 Pseudoclavibacter sp.
GGGGGGCGGGGGCTTCCCGCCGCCCCCCCGACTCATTTGCATTCAGTCCATCGGCGGCGATTTCGGCGTGTACTTCGGCCGCCCGGCGATGCGGTCTTCACCCCGCCACGGCACTTGATCCTTCTCTGTCCAGGCGTTCACTTCGAGGGACTGGAAGCGCCACACTCCCTCCTTCTTCGTGACGTGGTCCTTGCGGGTGCCGATGCCGAAGACAAAGTTCGTCCGGTAGTCGACGCTGAACTGCAGAATCTGGAAGAAGCACCGCATGTCGACCTCTCCCGGGGTCTCCCTCGGCTCGTAGAGGAAGTTGTCCATGATGTGCTGTCGCCCGTACCACCAGTGCTGCCGGTCGTTCCACAGGGACCGCAGGTTCTCACGGATTGCCTCGTGCCCGTGGACGCGCCCTTGCCACAGGTGGTCGAACCAAGCGTCCTGAACGAACGTCGACAGCGCCAGCTCCTCGTCGGCCAGATCGATTCCCCAGGCATATCGGGCGTACAACTCTTGAATTTCAAGGCGATCATCCGCCGTGAGCTTCCATCCGGTCATCGTCATCTCTCCTCGTGCTTCGTATCAAGATTGTTCGTCGGTGCCCAGCTATGCCCGTCAACCGCCGACCCAGGTCAGTTCCTTCCAATTGACCGCCCCCGCGGGTCCCCCGGTTGCGTCCATGCCGTTCCAGCGCGCGGTGTTGATAATCGAATAGGACGCGGTCGACCAGGAAAGCGGCGCGAAGAACATCAACTCTGCCGCGCGTTCTTGGAGGTCGTACAGGTGCTGGGCACGTCCTTCTTGGCTCGCCGTGGTGAGCGCCCCGTCCGCAGCGGCTTCGATCACGTCATCGCAGACGCCAGTGGGGTTTCTCCCGGAGAAGTCTTCCGGATTGCACGAATACCATTCGGCCATTCCGAGGCTCGGATCTGCACCGGACTGCTGCCGCATCAGCATGAGGTCGTAGTCGTGCTGTTTGAACACCGACTCCGCCCAGTTTGTACCGGCCGTCGACTCGAGCTCGAGCTTGATTCCAATTTCCTGCATTGTGGACTCGATAATCTGCGCGGCGAGCGGCGTGTCGGACATCGCCCCCAAGAACCGGAGCTTGAGCGTGAACCGAATCCCGTCGCTGTCGGCCGGGTAACCTGCAGCATCCAGACCCTCATTGATCTCATCGATGTCGAGCGGGTACAGCTCGTCGAAGTCGATGTCGGGATGTACTGCCCATTCCACGTCCGGCGGGATGAACGACGTCGCAGGCGTCCCGAGACCGTTCAGGGCGATGTCTGTGATGCGGTCGCGGTTAACCGCGGCGAACACGAGCTTTCGGACTTCGACGTCAGCGAGTGGCTCGCTTCGCGCGTTCATCCCGAGGTAGATCCACGAGGGGAACTCTCCACCCTCGAGCTGCATCATGTCCGGGTTGCTCTCCAACTCCTCCAGTCGACTCTCGTTGTTGAGGATGGTTCCGGTCGTACTGTCGAAATCACCAGCGAAGAATGAGAGCGCACGTGCTTCACCATCAACCATGATCCGGAAGACCGCACGGTCGACCTCGACCTCGCCGCCCCACCACTCTGGGTTCTTCGTCATGGTGACGTGTTCACCTGAAACGAACTCGTCGAAGACCATGGGCCCGGTGCCGACCGGCTCGAAGTTCGCTGGATTGGTGACGTAATCACCGCCGGCGTAGACGTGCTCCGGCAGCATGAACTGCGTCGCGAGCGTCTCGAGGAGCGGGCCGTACGCGGAGTCGAAGTTGACGACAACCGTCGATTCATCAGGGGTCTCCACCGACTCGAGGCGCTCGACGAGCTGCGCCCCGAACGGCTCGAGCGGCATGATCTCCTCGAAGTTGAACCGCACATCGTCCGAGGTGAACGGCTCGCCGTCATGCCAGGTGACGCCCTCGCGGAGGTGGAATGTGACCTGCCGATTGTCGTCGCTAACCTCCCAGTCCTCGGCCAGCATGGGGATGATCTCGTAGTCGTCCGTGACCCCGACGAGGGGCTCCATCATGGAGTACCCGAATCGAAAGACGTATGGGCTGGCGTTGAATGTGGGGACGAGCGTCAACGGTTCTCCCGCCATGCCTTCCACATAGATGTGTTCGGCTTCCTCGGCGGCGCCCGGTGTACAGCCGGTCATCGCAACGGCGAACGCAAGTGCGCCGACAGCGACCGCCCATCCGGATTTCTTCCTGAATCGCATTTTCTGACTCCTTTGTCTTACTCATGGTTTGCTCCCCTTGGGGGCAGTGATATGCATTTGCACGTGGCTGAGCCGCCACCAAATCCCGGTCGGCTAGACGGCGGACTCCAATGTGAGGGACGCCCTCACGAGCGCCGCCGTGTACGAGTGCCCTGGATCAGTGAAGATCTGCTCCGTCTCCCCCTCCTCCACGACTTCGCCGTCCTTCATGACGTAGACGTAGTCGGCCACCTTTCTCACCACGGGCAGATCGTGCGTGATGAAGACGTACCCGACACCGAGACGCAGCCGCAGGTCATCGAGGAGTCGGAGGACGCCGGCCTTCACGGAAGCATCGAGCGCGGAGACCGCCTCGTCAGCGATGATGATCTGCGGGTCGAGGACGATAGCCCTCGCGATGAGGACACGTTGGCGCTGCCCTCCGGAGAGCTCGTTCGGATAGCGATCGAGGAACCGGTCGGCCGGTTCGAGCCCCACGCGCTCGAGCACCTCGACCGCGCGTTCCCGCGCTCGCCGCCGCGGCCCTGTCTTGTCGAGACGCACGACGTCCCCGATCGTCTGGCCGACGGTCTTGCGCGGGTTGAGCGAGCCGGCCGGGTCCTGCAGGACCGCCTGGACGTTCTGCCGGTACTCACGGTGCTGCGCTCGATTCATCGTCGCCAGATCCACACCGTCGAACTCGATGGTGCCGCTGCTCGGGGGAATGAGACCGAGCAGCATCCGCGCGAGTGTGCTTTTGCCGCTGCCGGACTCACCGACGACGGCTACGAACCCTCCAGGCCGGGCTTGGATCGACGTGCCCTTGACTGCGTGGACACGCGTGGTCGAACCGTGCACCCGGAAGGTCTTCGAGACCTCCTTCGCCTCAAGAAGCATGGACGTCCTCCTCTGCACTCGAGTCGCCAACCACGAGATCGTCGAGCTCCTGCCGCAGCTTCGCGTCGATCGACCAGAGCTCGGTCTCGAGGTCGGTCAGCGACCGGACGCTGCGTATCAGCGCCGTGGTGTAGGGGTGCGTCGGATGGCTGAGGATCTCCCGCGTCGGACCCGACTCCACGACCCTCCCGGCGTACATCACATAGATGCGGTCGGTCATGGACGCGATGACCGCGAGATCGTGGGAGATCAGCATCAGCGAGGCGCCCAGGGTCGACACCGTCTCGTCCAGCGTTCGCAGCACTCGTTCCTGGACCGTGGCGTCAAGGGCGGTCGTCGGCTCGTCCGCGATGATCAGGTCAGGCTGTTTCGCGATCGCGAAGGCGATCAGCACTCGCTGTCGCATGCCGCCGGAGAGCTCGTGCGGATACGCGCTGGCCACGG
>JBQDJW010000241.1:0-5216 GCA_052086425.1 Pseudoclavibacter sp.
GTCGAACAGCACCACCGAGTAGGGGCGTCGCCGCACCGCCTCGGTGAGCTGTCCGCCCTGCTCGTAGCCGACATACCCCGGAGGTGCCCCGACGAGGCGCGCGACCGAGTGCTTCTCGCCGTACTCGGACATGTCGATGCGCACGATCGCCTTCTCGTCGTCGAACAGCAGCTCGGCGAGCGCCTTGGCGAGCTCGGTCTTGCCGACGCCAGTCGGCCCGAGGAACAGGAACGACCCGGTCGGACGGCCGGGGTCGCCGATCCCGGCGCGCGAGCGGCGGATCGCGTCACTCACGGCCCGTACGGCACGGTCCTGCCCGATCATGCGGGTGCCGAGCTCGTCCTCCAGGTGCAGCAACTTCTCCTTCTCCCCCTGCAGCAGGCGGCCGACGGGAATGCCGGTCCACGACGCGACGACGTTCGCGATGTCGCCGTCGGTGACGTGGTCGTTGACGAGCTTCGGCGAGCCGTCCTCCGACGCCTCGGCCTCGGCCAGCTGCTTCTGGATGCCGGGCAGCTCGCCATAGAGCAAGCGGGAGGCGAGCTCGAGGTTGCCGTCGCGCTGCGCCCGCTCGGCCGCGCCGCGCACCTCGTCGAGCTGCTCTTTGAGCTCGCCGATGCGGTTGAGCCCCTTGCGCTCCTCGTTCCAGCGCGCCGTGAGGGCGCCGAGGGCCGTCTCCTTGGTTTCGAGCTCGCCGCGAATGCTCGCGAGGCGCTGCTGCGACGCCTCATCGTGCTCCTTCTTCAGCGCCAGCTCCTCGAGCCGCATGCGGTCGACCTGCCGCTGCAGCGTGTCGATCTCGACGGGCGCCGAGTCGATTTCCATGCGCAGGCGACTCGCGGCCTCGTCGATCAGGTCGATCGCCTTGTCCGGCAGCTTGCGTCCGGTGATGTAGCGATTCGAGAGCTGCGCCGACGCGATGAGCGCACCATCCGCGATCGCGACGTGGTGGTGCGCCTCGTAGCGCTCCTTCAGCCCGCGCAAGATGGCGACCGTGTCTTCTACGCTCGGCTCACCAACGAACACCTGCTGGAATCGCCGCTCGAGCGCCGCATCCTTTTCGATGAACTCGCGGAACTCGTCGAGCGTCGTCGCGCCGATGAGCCGTAGCTCGCCGCGCGCGAGCAGGGGCTTGAGCATGTTGGCCGCGCTCACGCTCGACTCACCGCCGCCCGCACCCATCAGCGTGTGCAACTCGTCGATGAACGTGATGATGCGCCCCTCCGACTCGTTGATCTCGGCCAGCACCGCCTTGAGGCGCTCCTCGAAGTCGCCGCGATACTTGGCGCCCGCGATGAGCGCCGAGATGTCGAGCGCGACGAGCTCGCGATCCTTGAGCGACTCGGCGACATCGCCGGCGACGATGCGCTGCGCGAGGCCCTCCACGACACTCGTCTTGCCGACGCCCGGCTCGCCGATCAGCACCGGGTTGTTCTTCGTGCGGCGCGTCAGCACCTGGCTCACTCGCCGGATCTCGGCGTCGCGGCCGATCACGGGGTCGAGCTTGCCGTCCCGTGCGAGGTCGGTGTAGTTCACCCCGTACTGCTCGAGTGCGCTCTTCGCGTCCTCGTCGGGACCCTGAGAGCCCTGCATGTTCGCCACCAACGTCTCCTTCCGTTCGACTGCGCTCTTGCGCCAAGGCGACTCAGTCACCTTGAGTGCGGTTGACTCAAGTTTAAGGCAGATCGTCTGCGCGCAACAGTCCTTGCGAAGCTCGGGTTGACGTCGCACGAGATTTCGCGGCCGGATGCGCGCGGGAACCGGATGAGCGCGGGCAACCGGATGCGTCGGGGTCGAGACGCGCGCAGGTGTCAGTCGGAGAGACCGAGCGTCGCCTCGAGCGCGCCCTGCACGACCTCGCGCGGGAGATGGCCGGCCGGCACGAGCGCGGCGAATCCGTGCACGAGGCTCCACATCGCGGCCGTCAGCTCATCGACACGATTCTGGCTCGAATCGGGCCGCAGCTCACGGACCGCGTCGGTCAAGAACGCGTTGGTCACCTCGATGAACGGCCCCGTGACGGGGTTCGGCGCACGCGGGTCGCAGATTTCGGGGTCGAAGATGACATCGAACAGCCCCGGCTGCTCGATCGCGAAATCGACGTATGCAAGGCCGGCCGCGACGAGCCGTCCGCGGGGCCCGGTCGCCGAGTCGCGCCCCGCCGTCATCGCGGCGAGCAGGTCGCGCAGCCCGCGCGCGGCGACAGACTTCAGCAACCCCTGGCGATCGCCGAAGTGGTGATACGGCGCGTTGTGACTCACCCCGGCGCGGCGCGCGACCTCGCGCAGACTCACGCCCGAGGTCCCGCGCTCGGCGAGCACCTCGAGCGCAGACCGCTCGAGCTCCTGGGCGAGGTGGCCGTGGTGATATGGCGCATCCGATCTTGACACAGTCAATATCGTAGGCCTATCTTGACACTGTCCATTTATTGGACAGCGTCAAGATCGTCGTTTGCGGGCAACAGACACCCGCGTGCGGCGGCCCGACAGCGCAGCCCACCGCAGCTTCTCCACCCAACGCCGGTCGCGCATCCGAACCCCGGCACCTCGAAAGGACCCCACCATGAGCGCCACCCTCGTCATCGACGGACACCCGCACGCCGACAGCTTCAGCGCCGCCATCGCGCAGGCATACCTGCGCGGCAATCCGAAGGCGCGCCTCCTCTCGCTTCGCGACCTCGACTTCGACGTGCACATGCGCTTCGGCTATGCGAAGCGCATGCCGATCGAGCCCGACCTGGCCGAGGCCCGCGCGGCGATCCGCGCCGCAGACAACCTCGTGATCGTCACGCCCGTGTGGTGGCGCTCGACGCCGGCGCTCCTGAAAGGGTTCCTCGACCGTGCCCTGTTGCCGAAGGAGGACTACCGCTACACCGAACGCGGCCTGCCCGTTGGCTTGCTCAAGGGTCGCCGCGCGCGCGTGTTCGTCACGGCCGACACGCCACTGTTCCTGCAGCGCCTCATGCCAGGCACCCGCCTGTCGTCACTGACGAAGGGCACCCTCGCGTTCTGCGGGTTCTCGCCCGTGCGCACGACACGCTTCGCCTCGGTCAAGGATTCGACCCCGGAGCGCAGGGCCGCCTGGCTCGAGCGGGTCGAGCGGATCGCGGCCGGCGAGGCCACCGGGCGCGGGGGTACGCGGGAGGCTCAGGAGACCAGGGATCCGGTCGCCGTGTCATCGCCGCGCTGAGCGCGCTACCGCGAACCGGGTTCGAGGTCGAGCCCCAGCCCGAGCCCCAGCGACGCGTCGAGCGCCCGCAACACGCCCCTGTCGGTGTTCGGCGGGGCGACGTACGTGGCCACCTCGAGAACATCCGGGTGCGCGTTGGCCATCGCGACCGAGAATCGCGCCTCGCCGAGCATTTCGAGGTCGTTCCGGAAGTCGCCGAACACCATCGTCTGGTCGCGCGTGATGCCAAGCGCATCCTGCAGGCCGCGCAGCGCGACGCCCTTGTTGGCGCCGGGCACCATCACGTCGACCCAGTGGTGACTCGAGAGCACGACCTGCGCGTCGGCGAGCCGCTGCATCACGGGGAGCACATTGCGCTGCGCGTCGGCGAGGTCGTACACCGCGACCTTCACGATCTCGTCGTGCGCGAGGGGTCCGTCGTCGGCGAGCAGGTCGGGCACGCGCGCCAGCTCGAGGTAGTACGGCATCGCGGCCTCGACGAAGCGCTCGTCGGTGCGCTCGATGTAGGCCGACTGCTTGCCGCACAGCACGACCCCGCAGTCGGCGTGCCCCGCGCTCGCGTCGCGGCCGAGCCGCACCGCGTCGCGCACCGTCTCGATCGAGATCGAGCGCCCGAAGAGCTCGACGCCGTCGCGCACGACGTAGCTGCCGTTCTCGGCGACGAACACCATGCCATCGCTCACCCGCTCGAAGAGCCCGCGCAGCGAGGCGTACTGGCGCCCGCTCGCCGGGGCAACGGCGATGCCCCGGGCGTGCAGCGCGCCGAGCACGTCCCACAGCCCGTCTGGCAGTTCGCCGCTCCCGTCGAGCAGCGTGCCGTCCATGTCGATCGCGACGAGCTTGATATCCGCGGACTCGTCCGGCGTCGGCAGCGACACGTTCGGCAGAGCCGGCGCCGGCCGCGCGGGTGCGTCGGCGGCGGGCGTCGGCGGTGCGTCGGCTGCAGGCGTCGTCGCGGCGGCAGCGCCAGTGGCCGGATGCTCGTCCTGCGTCGAGTCGGCGGGGTCGCGTCTCGTCATCGGTCACCTCTCATCGGAAAGCCCCAGCCTTCCACGGCGCGGTGACGCGCGGGGTGCGCCGGGTGCGCCGGGTGCGCCGGGTGCGCCGGGTGCGCGGGTGGCGCGGGTGGCGCAGGTGGCGCAGACTCGTCCGCCCGGCCGAGCGCACGCCCGGCACCCCGCCCTCGACGTCAACTGCGCAACCGTGGCTGTTCTGGTCGCACCACTTTCGCCACAACCTCCCACTCAGTGTCAGCAGCGGCGGCTCCGGCTGCGCTTCGCGCCCGCACCGGGCCAGCACGGGCACCCGCCGCATCCGGTACCGTTCCCGTCGATGCCGACTCGCCGGATGCGACCCGAGACCGAGCCGCCGACGCCGAAGCAGCGCGCCGGGGCCTCAGATCTCGACGCCCTCGTTCGGCTTGTCGCCGCCGCGCGCGTGGCGCGCGACGCGGGGGTCGCGGTCGACCGCGTGGCGCTCGCCGACGGGCCCGCACCCGGACGAGAACTCGGCCGAGAACTCGCCCGCGAGCAGCGCCGACTCGTCGACGCGCCGCCCCGGGCCGCCGTCGTGCGCGTGTGGTGGGCGGGGCTCTCCGACGAAGTCCGCGCCGATCTCGCCTCGTTCGCGCCGCTCGCCGTCGGCAATCTCGACGGCGTGCCATGGCCGGCGCGCAGCGCGGCCAACCACCGCACGCTGGCCGACCTCATCGCGCGCCGCGGGACCGCCCCCGAGTCGGCCCCGGCCCCCGGCCGTGCCTTCGCGCCCCCGACGCGCCCCGCCGGCGCCGCCGCGATCCCGCCGCGCTGGCTCGCCCTCGCGACCGAACGCATCCGGATGTCGCCATTCGCCATCCCCGCGTCCGCGCAGTCCGCCGCGAATGCCGCCGCAGGCACGGCCATCGCCACCTCGAACATCGCCGCACGCGCAGCTGCTCGCCTGGCCACGGCCATCACCGCACGTGCAGCAGCAGTCGTCGCCGCACCCCGCGCCACCGCCCGGGCCACGCGCCGCACCGCACGCGAAGC
>JBQDJW010000242.1:0-4577 GCA_052086425.1 Pseudoclavibacter sp.
CGCCGTCGCGAAGCCCGACGCGGCGCGGCTGAGCGACCTCGCTCCCGGTACGACCGCCGTCGTCGAACGCATCGCCGACGACGACCCCGAGCTGCTGCAGTTCTTCTCGGAGCGCGGGATCGGCGTCGGCTCGACGCTGCGCGTGCGGGTCGGCGCGCCCTTTTCCGGCTCGGTCGACGTGCTGATCGGCGACGCCGACGAGCCGATCGCGCTCGGGGTCGGCGCGACCGACGCCGTGTGGATGCGGCTGCCGTGCGTTTCGGAGCCTGCCGCGGCGGAGCCCCCGACCGCAGTCGGCGCTGCCGATGCGCCCGGCGCGGGCGAAGCATCCGCCGGCGCGATCGACGCCGAGAAGCGCGCAGCCGCTCAGCCGGCCGAGCCCGCCACCGCGCCATCCGTCGCTGCGAACCTCGCCGACGTGGCGCGTGCCGCCGCGGACCCACCGGACGCCGTGCCCGCGCGCCGTCGCCGCAGCACCCGCGATAGCGCGAGCGCCGCCGCGAAGACGACGCCGTAGAACACGGCCATACCGGCGCTCGTCGCGGCGTCGAGCCAGTAGGCGATCCAGAATCCCGCCACCGCTCCCCCGATGGCGACGAACGCGGTGAGTGCGATCGTGACCGGCAGGCGCGTGCTCAGCAGGTGCGCGGTCGCCGGTGGCGCGACCACGAGCGCCACCACGAGAATCGCACCGGCCGCGTTGAACGCCGCAGTGACGGTGACCGCGACCAGGAACATGAGCACCGCGTTCACGAGGCCGGGCCGCATGCCGAGAGTCTTGGCGTACTCGGCGTCGAACGTCGCGACCTTCAGCCTCGGGTACAGCAACGCGAGCGCGACGACGTTCACGACGAGCACGGTCAGCATGACGAGCAGGTACGAGGGGCCGACGGCGACACCTCCGATCGTGAACTGCTCGAACGCCGCGAGGTTCAGGTCGCCGACGAGGACTGCGTGCGTGTCGAGGTGCACGTTGCCGAAGTTCATCGTCACGAGGATCACGCCGATGCTGAAGAGCGCCGGGAAGACGAGCCCCTGCGGTGCGTCGCCCGTCAGCAGGCCGGTGCTCGCGAGCCACTCGCCGCCGAGCACGACGAGCAGGCCAGCGAGCGCGGCACCCACGATGAGCCAGGGCGAGTCGAAGTCTCGCGTGAAGAAGTAGCCGACGACGATACCCGGAAGCACCGCGTGGCCGATCGCGTCGACGAGCATCGAGTTGCGTCGCAGCACGACGAATGTGCCGGGCAACGCGCACGCGAGCGCCGTGACGACGGCGAGCAGGGTGGTGCCGAGGACGAAACTCATGACCGCACCCGCCCGGATTCGGCGAGCGGCGCATCCGGTGCAATGGTCGCGCGGAGCTCGCGCCGCGCCCGCGAGCGCGCGATCGCCCGCGTCACGAGGCTGCGGCGGGGCGAGCACACGAGCGAGACGACGAGGATCGCGAAGAGCGCCAGCACGATGAGCGGACCGGTCGGCACGTCGCCGAGCGAGATGGAGAGGTAGGCGCCGGCCGCGCTTCCGAGGGCGCCGAACGCGGCAGACAGGGCGACGGTCGCCGGCAGCGTTCGGGTCCACTGGCGCGCGGCCGCCGGAGGGGTGACGACGAACGCGACCATGAGTACGAGCCCGACCGACTTCACGCCGATGACCGTCGCGATGACGATCGTCGTGAACAAGAGCGTGTCGACGAGGCGCCCGCCGAGGCCGAGCACCGACGCGTGGTCTGGGTCGAAGGTTCGCAGGGCGAACTCCTTCCAGCACACCAGCATGATCGCGATCGCGACCCCGCCGACCGCGACGCTCGTCAGCAGATCGTTGACTGTGATTACCGACGCGTTGCCGAAGAGGTAGTCCTGGATTCCGCCCTTGCCCGGGAAGCTGCCGTTCGCGATGATCCGCAGCAACAGCATTCCTGCACCGAAGGTGATCGTGAGCACGACGGCCATGGCCGTGTCGATGCGGATCTTCGACACGCGCGCGATGCCGTTCGCCGCGAGGGCCGCGAGGGTTCCCGTGACGACCGCGCCGATGACGAGGCCGAGCATGTTGCGCCCGTCGACGCCGAAGACGACGACCGCGCAGAGGAACGCGACGAGCGTGCCAGGCAGGGCCGCGTGCGAGACGACGTCGCTGATGAGCGACTGCTTGCGCAGGTACGCGAACGAGCCGAGCGCGCCCGCGACGAGCCCGATCACGGCGGTGCCGAAGAACACCATGCGGAAGGTGTGGTCGGCGAAGAACTCGATGGGGTTCACGGGTGCGCCCGGGTCGCGGTGGCGGTCGGGGTCGTCCTCGCGGGCTCGGTGGCGCGCGCCCTCGCGCTCACGACAGGGCCGCCAAGAAGCCGTCGGCGCCGTCGCCCACCTCGTATGCCACGCGGATCGCGTCGAGCGTAAACGCCAGATCGACCGGGCCTGACGACACGACACGGCCGTTGAGCAACGTCACCTGATCGCAGTAGTCGCGCACGGTCGCGAGGTCGTGGTGCACCATGACGACCGTCTTGTGCTCGGCGCGCAGCCCGTGCAGCACGTCGACGATCGCCTGCTGACTGCGCGCGTCGACGCCCTGGAACGGCTCGTCCATGATGAAGAGGTCCGGCTGCTGCGCGAGCGCCCGCGCCAGGAACACGCGCTGGCGCTGCCCGCCCGAGAGCTCGCCGATCTGCCTGCCCGCGAACGCGCCCATGCCGACCTGGTCGAGCGCTTCGCGAGCCAGCTCCCGCTCGGCGCGCCCCGGCCGGCGGAACCAGCCGAGCCTGCCGTAGGTGCCCATGGTGACGGCGTCGAGGGCCGTGGTCGGAAAGTCCCAGTCGACCGTCGACGACTGCGGCACGTAGCCGACGCGGCGGCGCACGCGGCCGAGGGGGAGGCCGAAGAACTCGGTCGTGCCGGCGAGTGGCTTCACGAGGCCAAGCGCCGCCTTGATGAGCGTCGACTTGCCCGCGCCGTTCGGCCCGACGACGCCCATGACGACGCCCGTCGGCACGTCGAGGTCGACCCCGCGCAGCACGGGCGCCTCGTTGTACGCGACCGTGAGGGCCCGGATGCTGCAGGCGGCCTGGGGGCGAGGGTCCGGCTTCGTCGCGGCAGGCGGCGTCGACTGCCGGTCGTCCTCGGCCGTCGCGAGTGGCGCATCCGGCGGCATTGCCGGGTGGGCGTGAGGCCCCGCGTCGATGCGCGCGTCGGGCCGCGCGTCGGCTCGTTCGTCGGTCATGTCCGCTCCTCTCCGAGCGCGTCGGCGATCGCCTCGGCGTTGTGCCGGAATACGCCGAGGTACGTGTCGACGCCGGGTTCGGCGCCGAGCGAGTCTGCGTACAACTCCGCGCCGGCGATCTCGACCTCCCAGCCCCGCGCGCGCACAGCCTCCTGCAGGCTCGTGATCGCCTGCGGGTTCGCCTGGTTATCCATGAAGATGACGGCCACTTCGTTGACGACGATGAGGTCGGCGAGGCCGCTGAGCTGCTGCGGGCTGAGCTGCGCGTCTGACGACACGAAGTCGGTCGCGTGCACCTCGAGGTCGAAGGCCTCGCCGAAATAGTTGAAGGCGTCGTGGCCCGTGATCAGGATGCGCGGCTCTGGAACGGATGCGAGCATCGTTTCGGCGTCTGCCGCGGCGGCGGCGATCCGCGCCGTGTAGGCCTCGGCGTTCTCGGCGTAGGCGTCGGCATTCGCCCCGTCGACCCGCGCGAGCTTGTCGGCGATCTCGTCGACGACGAGGCTCCAGGCGTCGGGGCTGTTCCAGACGTGCGGGTCGTGCAGGGGGTCACCCTCGTTGTCGGTGTCGGGCCAGTCGAGCAGCTGCTCGGGCGGCAGTCGGTCGCCGACCGCGACTTGCCGGTCGCCGAGGCTCGAGAGCGGGTCGACCATCTGCGCCTCGAGGTGCAGGCCGTTCCAGAACACGACGTCGGCGTCGAGGATCGCCTCGATGTCGCGCGTCGACGGCTGATGCGTGTGCGGGTCGCCTCCGGGGCCGACCATGGTCGTGACGCGCGCGCCAGGGGCGATGTTCGCGATCGCGTCGGCGAGGTAGCCGGTCGTGGCGTAGAGATCGAGGTCGGCGCCAGGCGCGTCGGCGTCGGCGTCCGGGGATGCCGCGGTGTCCGCGGTCGGGCCCGCCGCGATTGGCCCGGTCGCGACGCAGCCCGCCAGCGCGAGGCAGGCGATGACGGCACCCACGATCGCGGCTCCGGGCGCGCGGACGAACCGGACCGTCTCCCGCGACGGCGACCGCAGCATCCGTGCCACTCAGCACCCCCGAAACTAAAAGTTCGTCGCACCTAACTTTCAGCATACGCCTTCGGGGGGCCCGGCGCGCGGGTCGGTCGGCGAGCCCTCAGAGCCTTACTCCCACCGGAACAGCTGGGCAGATACGACGACCCCGACGACGACCGTCCCGACGAGGCTGATCCACTGCACCGGCTCGACCGGCTAGCCGAGCCACGCGAGGCCGAGGGCGTCAACGGCCGCGGTGGCCGACCCGACAGGGTGACGATCGGCAGGGGCGCTCCCTGGCATCCGGTCCCTACGCTGAGGGCATGCGACGGTTCGGAGCGAAGACTGCCTCTGGCGTCG
>JBQDJW010000242.1:4587-5212 GCA_052086425.1 Pseudoclavibacter sp.
GCTGTTCGGCGACGCCGAATCCGCGGTCGGCCGGGGGTGGTGGATCGCTCTGTTCGGGCTGTTCCTCGCCGCGATGCTCACATCGGCATCGGCATCGGCATCGGCAGCGGCAGCGCTGTCGCGTCGGCCTGCGATCGCCATTCCCGCGCTGTGCATCGGCGTGGCCGCCTGCCGGGCGGTCGTGCTGCTCTCGGCCGGCGCCGGTCTCTCCCTCGGCAACGGACTGCGCGGCCTGCGCGAGCGCTTCGGCGAGCTCGGCTGGGACGTCGAGATCGACAGGCGGGCCGGCTTCCGCGTCACGGCGAGAGTGCCGGCCGCATGACTCGCGTCGTACTGGTCGACGACCACTCGCTGGTGCGACAGGGCATCCGCGGCCTGCTCGGTGTCGCCGGCATCGAGGTCGTCGGCGAGGCGGGCGATGGCCGCGAGGGCGTCGACGTGGTGCGGCGCGAGTCGCCCGACGTCGTACTACTCGACGTGCGCATGCCCCGGTTCGACGGCATCTGGGCGCTCGAGCGGATGCGAGAGCTCGACATCGACGTGCCGGCCCTCATGCTCACGACGTTCGACGACGACGACCTCGTGCTCGAGGCGCTGCGGGCAGGGGCGCGCGGGTATCTGCTGA
>JBQDJW010000243.1:0-5181 GCA_052086425.1 Pseudoclavibacter sp.
CCCTCGGGCCCGTCGATGCGCTCGCCGAGTGCGTCCGCGAGGAATGCTGGTATCGGTACCGACCGCTGCTCGTGACTCTTCGGCGTGCCGACGTGGATGTGCTGGCCGGTCTGCACGGCGTTCTCCACGACCGCGAGCCGGTTCCGTGTCAGGTCGACGTGGCGGCCGCGGAGTGCGATCGCTTCGGACCATCGCAGACCGACGTACGCGAGTACGCGCACGAGATCGGCGTGCTCACCGGCGTGCTCGGCGAGCGATTCGACTTCGCGGATGCTCAGGTACGGCCGATGCGATTGGCGGCGGCGGGGGAGTGCGACGCCTCGTGCTCGGTTCGCCGGCACGAGGCGGTCCTGCACGGCGATGTCGAGGATGCTCGCGAGGACGACATGTATGCGCCGCACGAGTGAAGGCGACTTCGTCTCCGCGAGATTCGACACCCAGAGCTGCACCTCAGTCTCCGACACCTTCGAGACTTGTATCGAGCCCCAGCGGGGCTGCACGTGCACGCGCCAGGCGGTTTCGATCGAGGCACGGCTCGATGCCTTCAACGTGCCCTTGCTGGCGAGCCACCGCGGCGCAAGCTCTGCGACCGTGACTCGCCCAGCTGCGGGGGCGATGTACTCGCCCTTGAGCTTCGCGACTTCGACGGTCGCGGCGAATGCTTTGGCATCGCGTTGCGTGGTGAAGCCGCGTCGCTTGGTCTGCTTGTGCTCGGGTGTCCGATAGCGGACTTGGTATCGCGTCCCGGCCTTGGTCTCGTACGGCTCAATCGTCGCCACGTCGCGCCCCGCGCTTCAGCGAGTACAGGCGAGCCTGAGCCTGTATTACTGCCGCGACGTCGCCACCAAGTGCCGCCAGATCGTCGGCGCTCAGGTCAATGATGCGTTCCGCTTGCTCGACAGCCTTGGCTGTGGCGTCCAGCGCGGCCTGGACTTGAGCGCGCTCTCCCTTGCTGTCACCGGCCCCTGGCGCTAGGAAATCGCTCGATGCCTTGATTCCGTCCTTTGCAGCCTGGAAGTCGGATCGAGCAACGGCGGCCCCGGATGCTGCAAGCGTGATGTCTTCAGCGAGCGCATCCAGCGCCTCTACGATCTCGCGCTCTACAGCGGGGCGGACCATCGCGGTGACGTTCGATCGGAGAATCTGCGCCAGCGCTTCAGCCTCAGCGAGCCGTAGCGGCCGGTCCCCTTTTTCAAGGCGGCTGACGGTCGCTTGCCTGAATGTTTTCCATCCCAGGTCTGCCATCTGCGCGGCCAGGTCGGATTGTGACATGCCCAGCGACTCGCGGCGGCGGCGCATGTTGGCGATGAAGTTCGATTCGGGCGCGACGGTCCCTGATTCGTGCTGCTCGTGATCCACGTCCACAGGTTACGCGTGTCGTGATTGCGTCGCGAGTCAGCTCGTGTATATTCATCACGTGAGTATCCGTCCACTCACTCAGCGAATATTGAGAGAGGCACCATGACCACCACGACCGACCGCATCCCGTACCTCACCCCCGATGTCGTCGCCGAGCGCTACGGCTTCACGACCGGCCAGCTCGCCCAGCTCCGCTACACCGGCCGCGGCCCGAGATTTTTGAAGCCAACGCCGCGCCGCGTGCTCTACCGCGAGGCCGACATCGTCGCGTGGATCGAGGGCAGCGAACAGACGATCACCGGCGACGCCGCGTAGCTCGTGCTGCTCGACATCCTCGCCACTCACGCGCTGCTCGCGCTGCTGCTTCTCGGCGGCGCGCTCATCGCCCACCTGCTCACCCCGACCGAAACGAAGAATCCCCCGCCGAGCGCCAACTCGACGAGGGATGCAAGCCGCAGCGAGCGCCAACTCGCCGCAACCGAAGACCGAACCCCAGCCATGACGAAGGAGAACAGATCGTGTCCACCAGCTTCCCACTTCTGCCCGACGACCGCGACCCGAGCCGAATCGAGATCGGCGTCGCGTTCACCAATTGGGGCATCCACGCCGTTCGCGATCTCGCTGGCGAATGGGCCGTCGAACTCGGACCGCACGACGAACTCACGCCACGCGAGGCCAACACCTACGCCTCGTTCGTCCGGTACGCAGCCGGCCAGGTCGCGGTCATGAACCGCGACGACGGCCGCAACATCGACGGCAAGGAGGCTGCCCGCCGCCGCCTCGTGCAGACACTCACCGCGACCGACCTCATGGCGATCGGCGACCTGTTCGACGTCGGCCCGGCCGAGGTCATGCGGCTGCTCACGCCCGCTGAACCGGCGACGCTCCGCCGCCCAACCGACCATTGCGCCGAACCGGAGATCTCGGGCCGGGGAGGTGGACTGTGAACACGACAGCACCGTTCCCGACCTTCGATGTCATCGCGCGCGACCTCGCGACGTACAGCCTCGACGTGCGCGCACTGCACCCTGACCAGGAACCATCGACGTGGCGCCTCGACGAAGCAGCAGGAATGCTCCGGCTCGCGTCCGTTGACGTCGCGATCGTGCCCGAACGCCGAAGCATCGTCGGTCGGGCGCTCGTCGACTTGAACGGCTGGCAACGCGAAGTCACCAACGCCCTCGAGCGCGTGCGCGACGGCTACGCCTTCACGAACGAGGGCTTCGCCGGCTGGGACCGTGGGACGAGCGAGGACGGCCACGAGGCCTTGTGTCTCCGGCTCGGTGCCGGCCGCGCGGTCGAGCAGTGCGATCGGTCGGGCTGCGTCGGCCGTGGCGAGTGGTTCCCACTCGAGGACGAGCACGGTTGTTCCTCTCCGCGCACGTTGGCGCTCGTCGATTTCAGCATCTATGTCGACTTCGATCCGGGCGTCGAGGCGTGGCGAGTCCACGGCACCCGGTACGACACCTATTCGGCGGCCGATGCCCGCGAGTTCGCGGAAGCGCTGCACGAGGCGGCAAACATCGCGGACGACCTCAACGCGGCATTGCAGGAGCCGACGGCGTGAGCGGGCGTCTCGTGGGGGCGAGCGTCGAGCGAGATCTCGATGCCGCCCTCACGGGCCTGCTCGCGGGCAGGCTCGACCTCGCAGCCCTCACGCCAGGCCTGAGCGGCTTCTACTTCGCGGGTTGGAACGCGGGCCGTGAGTCGGTCGCGCAGCGCCTCGAGCGGGCCGAGGACGAGGCCGCCCGATGGTTCGAGATCGCCCACAACCCCGACGCCCGCGCCTACCGGTCAATGGTGCTCCGCCGCCTCGACGCGGCCGCCGAGAACACCCCGGCCGGCGAGACCACCGCCGAAGACTTCACGGCCTGGTTGCAGGCCGCCATCACGCCGCGCCAAGCGGCATAACCACTTGTGACGCGCGAACGCGCAGTGAGGAAACGATGACACAAGCAACGATTACCGCGCCCGATGTCGAACGACTCTGGCGTGCCCGTCCAGAACTCGCCCACCTTGAGCAGGCTGCTCGCGCACGCCTGGCCTCTCCGTGGGCTGTCCTCGGCGCAACTCTCGTGAACGTGCTGTCGGCCGTCCCGCCACACATCATGCTCCCGCCCCTGGTGGGCGGCGCAGCCTCACTCAACCTGTTCGTCGCGATCGTGGGCGGGAGTGGCCTCGGTAAGGGCGCTGCGGTGTCAACCGCGGCCGCAGCGTTCAACATCGTGTCGGACGCGCCGCGCCTCCCCCTCGGATCAGGTGAAGGGCTCGCGAAAGCGATCGCGGCGAAGGAGGGGATCGAGACGCCCGACGGGGCCAAGATCACCACAACCGTCGTGCACACGCCGTCGGTGATCTTCGAGACGAGCGAGGTGGACCAGCTCGCCGCTCTCGGGGGCAGGCAGGGCGCGACGCTCATGCCGCAGCTTCGCTCGGCGTGGTCGGGGGAAACGCTCGGCGCGTCCTACGCTGATCAGGCGAAGGCCGTGATCATCCCCGCGCACGAATATCGCATCGGGCTCATTCTGGGCGTCCAACCGCGTCGTGCTGGCGCGCTACTCGACGAGTCCGACGGCGGCACACCACAACGGTTCCTCTGGCTGCAAGCCGCCGATCCACATGCACGCGACGGTGATTCATGGCCGCAACCCCACCTCGTACCCCGTGTGGAATGGCCTGCATTGAGCGCGTACATGCAAGTTCCGGCCAATGTGACCAAAGAGATTCGCGCGAACCGTATTCGCGTGCTCAATGGGAGTGGCGAAACTCTCAACGGCCACCTCATGCTTACACGCTTGAAAGTAGCGGCAGGGCTCGCAATTCTCAATGGCCGAACCGATATTGAACTCGACGACTGGGACTTGGCCGGAATGGTCATCGACCATTCCAATTCCACTCGTGCTTTTTGTGTTCGGGCTATTCGCGATATTGAGCTGGAGGATGCGCAGCGCAAAGGTGAGAACCGTGCACATGCCGATCACGCTGCTTCAACAAGAACAGCGAAGTTGTCGGCCGTTGAACGCATCGCCAACAACATCGCCGCCCGACTCGAAGACGGCCAAACTTGGACCCGCGGCGAACTCGCCCGTGCGCAAGCTGGGAGAGACCGCGCATATGTCGATGAATCTCTCGGCGTGCTCGTGCGGGAAGGGCGCGCGGTGAAGCTCTCACCAACCGAGTTCCGGCAGGCGGGCGACCCATGAGGACATGTGGACATGTGGACACGACCACCGCGACATCGGCCGTGTCCACACCAGCCCCGAATCTTCGAACCCCGGAATCATGCGGAAGTTCATTAGGCGACAGGTCAAAAAACCACGTGGACAGAGCACTTCGCGCAGAACCGATGTCCACATGTCCACATGTCCTCATGCCCCCGAAAGCGCCCGAAAGGAGCACCATGCCCACCCGCCTGCTCTCGCCCCGCGTGACGGAAAGCAGTTGGCGCACCGCGCTCGGCGACGAACACGTGATCGTGATCCGCACCGGCGATCGCGTCATCCGAATCAGCCCCGCACACGCTCGCGAGGTCGCCGACCGACTCCACGACATCGCCGACAACCACGAATCGGCAGAAAGGAACATGCGCGCATGAAAATGCATTGCGATAAATGCGGCACCGAATCACCCACCGAACTATCCAGGTGGGCGCGCTACTACACCGATGGAGAAACCTGGTGGGACACCTGCACCGGATGCGACACCAAATACATCGTCGAACTCCGCACGAAGATCGTGAACAAAGGAGCCACAAGAAAGCCGCCCAAGAATGGGAAACGCTCGGCAACGCAATCGCCACAATTCCCCCGCCAGGCACGAATG
>JBQDJW010000244.1:0-2014 GCA_052086425.1 Pseudoclavibacter sp.
GCAGGCGCAGCAGTCCCGCGGGGCGGGCCTCGCCGCCTGGATCGGCGGCGCGCGCCTGCGCACCCTGCCGCTCAGCGTCGCGCCCGTTGTGCTCGGCACGGCGGGCGCGCAGACGGTCAGCGCTGAGGGCGAGTACCACTGGGTGCGCGCGCTCGTCTGCCTCGCGGTCGCAATCTTCCTGCAGATCGGCGTGAACTACGCCAACGACTACTCAGACGGCATCCGCGGCACCGACGACCACCGCGTCGGACCGGCCCGGCTCACAGCCTCGGGCGTCGTGAACCCGAAGACCGTCAGGAACGTCGCCTTCGTCTGCTTCGGCATCGCGGCGCTCGGCGGCGTCTTCCTCACGTGGTGCACCGAGCAGTGGTGGCTGCTCGCGATCGGCGCGGCCGCGATCCTTGCGGCCTGGTTCTACACGGGCGGCAAGCGGCCATACGGCTACTACGGGCTCGGCGAGGTCTTCGTCCTCATCTTCTTCGGCGGTGTTGCGACCGCCGGAACCATGTATGTGCAGGTGCTGCAGGTCACGCCAGACGGATGGCTCCTCGCCGCAGCGGCCGGAAGCTTCGCCTGCGCCGTGCTCATGGTGAACAACCTGCGCGACATCCAGCAGGACCGTGCCGCGGGCAAGCGCACGCTCGCCGTGCTCATGGGGCACGTCGCGAGCCGCTGGGTGTTCGGCGTTCTCGCGCTGATCCCGTACATCATCTCGGTGCTGTTCATGCTGCTGTACCCGAACTCGATCTACAGCTTCTTCTCGCTCATGCTGATCGTGCCGGCCGTGCTCATCACGGCGACCGCGGTGCGCGCCAAGGAACTCGTGCTCGCGCTGCTGCTCACGAGCCTCGGATCGCTCGCGTACGCGGTGCTGCTGGGGCTCGCGGTCACGTTCGGCCCGTACCTCGGCATGGAGACGCCCGCGTACCAGGAGTAGGCGTCGGCGCGGCGGCCGGGGTTCGCGGCGCCCCTGCGCGTCTTGCATCGGGACGTCGGCCGGGGTGCTGGGCGGGGTGACGGCCGGGGTGCCGGGCGGGGCGCTTCACGATTCTGGGCGGTTCGAACAGTCGATGGCCCGGATGCTCCGGGTGGCGTTGGCGGTCTCCCGCACGTTTCGCAACCGGTCGCCACGAATGTCGTCGGGTGCGCCTAGCCTGACCGCGTGAAAATCTCGCTGCGTCTCCTCATCGTCCTGCTGCGCGCGCTCATGCGGCCCCGCCGCGCGCTCGCCGATGTGTCGCGCATCCCGATGCGCGTCGGCCTCGCCGATCTCGACCTCAACGGGCACATGAACAACGGCACGTACCTCACCCTGCAAGACCTCGGTCGCGTCGACTACCTGGTCCGCACCGGCCTGTTCAGCCGCATGAACGAGCAGAAGTGGAACGCGGTCGTCGTCGCGCAAACCATCACGTACCGCGCGCCGCTGAACCCGGGCCGCCGCTTCCTCATCGAGACGCGCTACTTGGGCTACGACGCCTACGGCATCTACATGGAGCAGCGCTTCACTGTGAACGGGCAGGTGCACACGCGCTCGTACGTGAAGGCGCGCATCACGAGCGCGACGGGGTCGGTGCCGGTCGACGAGCTCACGGCGGTGGTGCCCGAGATGCTGCACCTGCCAGACCGCGTGCCGGCATGGGTGCGGGCCTGGGCCGACGAGGTGCGCCTCCCTTCGAGCCGCAGCGACGCGCCGAGCGTGTGGGGCCGGCTTGAGGGCGATGCCGACGGCGGTGCGTCCGGCGCACGCGCGGCCCGGGCGTAGGGTCGCGGCATGCAGTCTGCGGCGAGGGTGATACGTGCGGCGCCGCGGTCGGAGTCGGGGTCGCCGCGCGTCGTCGACGAGCTCGAGCTGGCGGCGAGGAGTGCGGGGGCTGGCGACGGTGCTGTCACGGGTGCCGCCGCGACAGTCGGGGCCGGGCCGTGCATCCGCGCGGAGACGGTGTACCGCCCATCGACCCCGCTCGACGTGGTTCGAACGCTGTCGCCGCTCGATCGCGGGAACAGCGACCCG
>JBQDJW010000244.1:2024-5177 GCA_052086425.1 Pseudoclavibacter sp.
AGGCGGCCCGCGCCGCCGGCGCGAACCGAATGTCCGCCGACCGGTGGATCGCGACCCGCAACGATCAAGGGGCGGCGACCGTGTGCATCCGGCCGGTCGCGGGCGGGGCGCGAATCGTCGCGTTCGGGCCCGGCGCCGAGCGGGCGATCGATCTGGCCCCCGACCTGCTCGGGCGCGGAGACGACCCGGGCGCCTGGGCCGCCCTCGACCTGCGCGAGCATTCCTGGCTCGACGAGGTGCGCCGCCGCAACCCGGGCCTCCGCCTGTGCCGAACGAACGCGGTGTTCCCCGAGCTGGCGCACGCGATCATCGAGCAGCGGGTGACCGGCACCGAGGCCCATCGCGCATGGGCGTGGCTTCATCGGCGCTACGCCGACCCCGCGCCCGGCCCGTCGAACGTGCTGCCGCGCGGGCTGGTGCTGCCGCTCACTCCGAAGCAATGGCGGAGCATCCCGTCGTGGGACTGGCACCGAGCCGGCGTCGATCGCGCCCGGTCGATGGCGCTTGTGCGCGCCGCTGAGGCGGCCGAGGGGCTCGAGCGCACGCTCGAACTCGGGCGCGGGGGCGACGTGATCACGGCGAAGCTGCGCAGCGTGCCCGGCGTCGGCGTGTGGACGGCGGCCGAGACGACCCAGCGCTCGCACGGGGATCCGGATGCGCCGAGCTTCGGCGACTTCCACGTCGCGCACTGGGTCGGCTACGCGCTCACGGGCGAGCGAGCCGACGACGAGGGCATGCGCGACCTGCTCGAGCCGTGGCGCGGCGCGCGCCAGCGCATCGTGCGGCTCATCGGGCGCTCGGGCCGGCGCGAGCCGCGGCGTGCCCCCAGGCTCGAGCCGTCGGATCACCGCGGCAGGTGATGACCGCTCTCGACGAGTCCGGCGCCAACGCGCTCCTCGTCGAACCGCGTCGTGAGAAAGCTGCTCAAACGCGACGTTGCAGGCGCCTCGCCGTCGGTGCCCCAGGCGAGCGTGATGTCTCTGTTGAATCGCTCGCCATTCAGCGGTAGTTCGACGAGATCGGCCGGCGACCGCTCGTCGTGCGGGAGCAGTGCGACGCCGAGGCCACGTCGGAGCAGCTCGCGAATCGTCGCGAACTCGGTGACCTCCATCGCGATGTTCGGCGCGAAGCCCGCATCGAGACACCAGGCCTCGGTCAGCTGGCGGAGGTTGTAGCTCGGCGGGTTCGCGATGAACGTCTCCTCGGCGAGGTCCTCCAGCCGGACGCTCCGGTCCGCTGCACGCCGATGCCCCTCCGGAACGACGGCTCGGATGCGCTGGGTACCGATACGCACGTGTCTGAGCCGTTCCGGGGCCGGAATGACCACGGCGAGATCGAGGTCGCCCGCCAACAAGTCGGCGCTGAGCGCAGACCCGTGCGCCTGCTTGAGGAGCACCGTGATGCCGGGGTGTCGACGCCGGAACTCTGCGAGCAGATCGGGAATGCGGCCGGAGCCCATCGTCAGGGGAAACCCGAATCGCACCGTGCCGTGGTCGGGGTCGGCCTCACCCGTGATCTCGTCGATGGCGAGGTCGAGCTGGCGCAGCGGCTCGCGCGAGTACTGGGCGAGGCGCCGTGCGGCGGCGGTGAGGTGCACGATGCGTCCGTCGCGAATGAGCAGCGGGATGCCCAACTCGACTTCCAGGGCGTGGATCCGACGACTCATGGATGACTGCGGCACGGCGAGCGCGGCGGCCGCTTCGGTCATGTGCCCGTCGTGCGCGGCCAGTTCGACCAGGGCTCGCAACTGCGGGGCCAATCGGTTCGTCCATGCATCCATATTCGGATCATAAAGGTGCGTTCATTCATTGGACGGAACGAAGCCCGGGCGCGAATCCTGGAGACCACCACCCAGCATTCGAAGGAACGTGCACTCGATGAACACATCCGACGCAGAATCAACGCCCCTCGACGGCCGAGTTGCCGATGTCGTCATGATCGGCGGCGGGATCATGTCGGCCACACTCGGTTCGATGTTGGCCGTGCTGCAACCCGATTGGCGGGTCGTCGTGGTCGAGCGGGCACCCGCACTGGCCGCCGAGAGCAGCGGAGCGTGGAACAACGCCGGTACCGGCCACAGCGGGTTCTGCGAGCTCAACTACATGCCTGACCCGGCCGACGGGCGCAAGGCGTCGTCGATCGCGCGGCAGTTCCATCAGAGTCGTAAGTGGTGGGCGCATCTCGTGCGCGCGGGCCTGCTCGACCCGACGACCTTCATCCACGGCGCTCCGCACATGGACGTCGTGTTCGGCGAGCGCGACATCGACGATCTGCGGCGGCGCTTCACGACGCTGTCCGGCGATCCGCTGTTCGACGGCCTGGAGTACAGCGAGGACCATGCCGAGATCGGTGGTTGGTCGCCGTTGACGATGGAGGGGCGCGCGCCCGACGAGCGGATAGCCGCCACCCGCCATCCTGACGGGACCGACGTCGACTTCGGCGCGCTGACGGAAGGGCTCGCCCGCGTCGTCACGGGCGCCGGCGGGCGGATCCTGCTCGAGCACGAGGTGCGCTCGCTGCGCCGATCGTCCGACGGGACGTGGGTCGCACGCGGAAAGATCGTCGGTGGACAGGCCGGCGGCGCGAAGTCCGGCGACGCGGGGTCCGGCGGCGCCACGTCCGGCGGCGCGGAGTCCGGCGACGCCGCGTCCGACGGCGCGGAGTCCGGCGACGCGGGGGCGTGCGGTCCGGTGGTCGGCGGCCGCTTCGAAGTCCGTGGACGGCACGTGTTCGTCGGTGCAGGCGGCATGGCGCTGCGCCTGCTGCAGCGGGCCCGCATTCCCGAGGTGCGTGGATACGCGGTGCTTCCTGTCGGGGCCGCGTTCCTCCGCTGTTCGGTCCCCGGCGTCGTCGGTCGCCACGAGGTCAAGGTTTACGGCCAGGCCGACATCGGCGCGCCCCCGATGTCCGTGCCGCACCTCGATCGGCGGTTCGTCGACGGGCGGGAGCACCTGATGTTCGGCCCATACGCGACCTTCAGCACCAAGCTGCTCAAGCACGGCAGGTTCACCGACTTCTTCACGACGCTGCGCTGGCACAACCTGCACGTGATCGCGGCCGCGCTCGTGCAGAACCTCCCGCTCATGCGCTACCTGATCGGTGAGCTCGCGTCGAGCCGCGCGAAGCGCGTCGCGAAGCTGCGGCGGTTCTATC
>JBQDJW010000245.1:0-5173 GCA_052086425.1 Pseudoclavibacter sp.
ACGTCGACGCCGGCATCGCCGAAGCGGCGGAAGATCTCGGCCTGGTTCGTCTCGCCCGACTTCACGCCGACGCTGACGAGGCGGCCGCCGTGCCGGGCCCGCAACTCGCCGAGCTCCTTCTCGCTCGGCACCGTCTGCACGACGGTCGAGACGAAACGCTTCGTCGCCGGCGTCGCGGGCGACGAGAACACGTCGTACACCTCGCCGCGCTCGACGATCTTGCCCTTCTCCATGACCGCGACATGACTGCAGATCGACTTGACCACATCCATCTCGTGGGTGATCACGATGATCGTCACTCCGAACTCCTCGTTCGCGCGGCGAAGCAGTCCGAGCACATCCTCCGTCGTCTGCGGGTCGAGGGCGCTCGTGGCCTCGTCTGCGAGCAGGATGCGCGGCTTGGTCGACAGCGCGCGGGCAATGCCGACGCGCTGCTTCTGCCCGCCGGACAGCTGATCGGGGAAGTTTCTGGCGCGGTCGCTGAGGCCGACCCAGTCGAGCAGCTCGGCCACGCGCTGCTCGCGCTCGGCCTTCGGCCACTTGGCGACGCGCAGCGGGTAGGCGACGTTGCCCGCCACATTGCGAGAGTTGAACAGGTTGAACTGCTGGAAGATCATGCCGATGCCGCTGCGGATCTGGCGGAGGCCGGTCTCGGGCAGACCGGTGATGTCGGTGCCGTCGATCTCGATCGACCCGCTCGTGACGGGCTCGAGTGCGTTGATGAGCCGCACGAGCGTCGACTTCCCTGCGCCCGAATAGCCGATGATGCCGTACATGTCGCCGGCATTGATGTCGAGCGAGACACCGTCGATCGCCCGAATGGGCTCACCGCCCTTGGAGGCGGGCGGGTACCGCTTCTCGACATCGCGAAGACTGATGAGCGTCATGCGCGTTCCTCTCGAGGACGTCGTGATCGTGGTGCAGTTCGTGGTGGGGTCGCTCCCGACGCACCATCGCGGGGCCCCGCCTGGCGAGACCCCGCGATGCGGGTGCAATAGAGCCTAACCGTCGGTCGGCTAACCCAGAGTTGCCGAGTAGGCCTCTTCGGTTTCGGTGAGCGACGTCTGCAGGTCGGACACGGGCAGGTCGAGGAACTCGGCCGTGCCGCCTGCGCCCTCCTGCACCGCGTCGAGCACGTCCTGCGACGCGTGGTAGATCTCAACGAGCTGCAGGTAGGTCTCGTTGTCGACGTTGTCCGACGTCGTCGCGAAGATGTTCACGTACGGCAGCGCGCCCGGGTCGGACGGGTCGTCCTCTGCGATCGCGTCGGCCGCCTCGAAGCCGGCGGCCTCGAGGAAGTCGTTGTTGATGATCGCGGCCTCGAGGTCGGGCATCGACGTTCCAATCTTGTCGGCGTCGATCGGGACGATCTCAACGCGGCTCTCATCGGCGATCACGTCATCGACGGTCGAGTAGGCATTGCCGCCGTCTTCGAGCGCGACGAGGCCGGCCGACTGCAGCACGAGCAGCCCACGCGCCTGGTTGACGATGTCGTTCGGGATACCGACCTTGCCGCCGTCGGGGATCGACTCGACGCCCTCGTTCGTGTCGGAGTACAGACCGAGCGGGTAGATCGCCGTCGAGCCGATCGGCTGCAGGTCCTCGCCCTGGTCGATGTTGTACTGCGCCAGGAACTGGATGTGCTGGAACTGATTGATGTCGATGTCGCCGGCCGTCGTTGCCGGGTTCGGCTGCGTGTACTCGCCGAAGTCGACGACCTCGACGGCAATGCCTTCCGCGGCGGCCGCATCGGTGAACAGCGCCCATTCCGGGTCGGCCGCACCGACGACGCCGATGCGGATCGTGTCGCTGTCGCCGGACGCCGAGCACGCTGCGAGCGAGCCGATGAGGGCGGCAGCGCCGATGGCGGCGAGCGCCTTGGTGAATCGGGGCATGATGAGGTCCTTCGTTCGTTCGGAGGCTGGGCGCGCGGACAGCCGCGCTACAGACGACGAGCGTAGGCTCTCGCCTTTTCTTCGCACACCGAGCGCGAAACACTTCGCAACTGAATTTCGTCGCGGGTCACCAGAGGAAGATCGTCAACAGGGCGCTGAGGGCCGCGAGGCCGCCGCTGACCCACCACAGCCACGCGAACGAGCCTGGCGCGAATCGCACCTGCCCTCGCCGCGCGACCGCGATGGCGACAGCGGCGATCGAGGGCGCGAGCGCGATGCCCCAGGCCCAGCCTCCGACCTGGAACCACGGGCCGCTGTGCCAGGCGAGCAGCAGGCCGCCGACCGCCCAGACGACGGTCGTGAGGGCCGGCAACATCGACCGCAGCCACACCGCGAGTGCTGCCGCGCCCAGGCCGACGACGAAGGCGAGCGCGACCATGCTCCAGGCGAGCGCGACGGTCAGCGCCGGTTGGGGCGGCACGGGCGCGCCCGTCTCGATCGCGGCGCCGATCGTCTCGACCGGCGTCGCCGTGTTGCCGATCGCGACCCAGGCGGTGCCGGCCTCGCGGTCGAGCTCGATGATCGACGTGAAGCCGGCCGTCGCGCCGTTGTGCCACGTGGATGCGCCGGAATCGTCGGCGCCCGGCGTCACGTCTGCAGCCGCATCCGAGTCCGCCGAGGTTCCTGATTCCTTCGAGTCCTCCGTCGTGAGCCAGGCCCAGCCGATACCGAAGCCCGGAGCGAACTCCGCAGTCGGATCGAGCGCCGCCGCGCCCGGTGCAGTTCCGTCGAGATTCGCCATCGCCCACGTGGCGAGATCTCCGATGCTCGTGAACGTGGCGGAGCCGGCCGGCAGATACCCCTCGCCGGACCAACGCGGCGCCGGGGTGCCGTTGATGTGGAAGCCCGGCACGGCATCGGCCGGCACATCGGCGGCCGACGCGGCGACGGTCGTGCTCGTCATGCCCAGGGGCTCGGTGATGCGCTCGCGCAGCAACGACGCGTAGTCGTCGACGCCGGGCGCGGTCTCGGCGAGCGCCGTGCCGAGCAGTGACATGCCGAAGTTGGAGTACGCCGCCTCGCCCGGCATCGCGAGCGTCGCCTGCGCGGCGTCGTCGATGAGCGTCTGGGTCGTGGTCGAGGCGTACGGGTTCTCGTTGAGCAAGCCCATCGTGAGGCCGCTGAGCATCGCGGTCGTGCCGAGCCGCGGCAGGCCCGAGGTGTGTTGCGCCAGGGATGCCAGGGTGACGCCGCCCGCCTCCGTGCCGTCAAGGGACGAAAGGTGGTCGGCGAGCACGTCGTCGGGCGCGACTTCGCCCCGCTCGATGGCGTCGGCGAACAATGCCCCCGTGAACGTCTTCGTGATCGAGCCGAGCTCGAAGACCGTGTCGAGCTCGACGGGGCCGCCGCTCCGGCCCGACCCGGCAGTGCCGATGCTCGCCCAGGTCATGCCGGCCTCGTCGTCGGATGCGCCCGCGGTGCTCGCGTCGATGCGCGCGGCGACGATCGAACGAAAGCCGTCGAGCCCGCCAGGCGCGTCGCGCAGCTCCTGTGCGAGACCGGCATCGCCCGCCGATTCGGCCGTGGGCGTCACATGCTGGGGCCCGACGACGAGACCGACCGCGAGCGCGAAGATCGCGGCGAGGGCTGCGGCCACGGCGACGCGCAGGCCCCGTTGGCGGCCAGATCGCCCCGTCTCGGCTCCCGTCGGCGTGCGATTCGATGGGCGTTCGTTCTGCGCGGCAGTCATTCCGGTCCTCTGGTTATCCGGCGGCGATCATGATGAGTACGAGCAGCGGCACGACCCGGTGCGCCGGCACCTCGTAACTGCCCCTGCGCACTGCCGACAACCATCCGGCGGCGACGAGCTGCCGCAGATGGTGGTGCAGCTGGCCCGACGTGCCGAGCCCCTCGAGCTCGAGCAGCTCCGCGGTCGTGCGGTGTCCGCGCAGCACGGCCCTCGCGAGCTCGAGTCGCACGGGATGCGCGAGCGCCTCGAGCACCGACGCGCGCTCTCCCCACTCCGCACCGAGCAGGTCGGGCGTCTGCAGCGCGTACTGCCACCGCACCGGCCCGGACTTCGGCACGTCGACAGCGCCGGCGAGCATGACGGCGTCGGGCTCGCGCCTGGCCAACTCGTTCACGAACCACAGCGGGTCGTCGAGATCGGAGGGTCTCGGCGCGGCGTCGGGCCCAACGACCGGTCGTGCATCGTCGTCTGCGGTCGCGTCGACGCCTCGCGCCGCCTCCCGCGCCCGAAGCTCGGCAATCTCGCTCTCGGCTGCGCGCATCCGAAGCTCGAGTCTGCGCAGAGCCCTTCGCATGGGTTCTGATGTCACGCGCGAGAGCGTACCAATACTTCGTAACTACGTAGTTTCAACATACGACGCTCGCACCGCCTCTCCGCGTCGATCGGCCGGATGCGCCACTCACGACGCGCGAAGAACGTCACCTCGTGCGATCCCACGGCGGCTCCGCGCCGTCGCGGTGCCACGATTGGCCGAAGCCGCCAACCCCTGGGCATTCGCGGCGCGCTCGGGGGACGATGCCGTGGACGCGGGGCACCGCGCTCGTCGCGACGAAGGGACAGCATGACCGACACCACCCACACCACCGACTCGCTCGCCGACGCCTCGATCCTCATCTCGGGGGGATCGCGCGGCATCGGGCTCGCGATCGCATTGCGCGCCGCGCGCGACGGCGCGAACGTGACGCTGCTCGCGAAGACCGACAGGCCGCATCCGAAACTCGAGGGCACCGTGCACACGGCGGCCGAGCAGATCCGCGCGGCGGGCGGCAACGCCGTTGCCGTCGTCGGCGACCTCCGTGACGAGGGCGACATCGACCGGGCGGTCGCGGCGGCAGCCGAGACATTCGGCGGCATCGACATCGTCGTGAACAACGCGAGCGCGATCTCGCTCGATGGCTCGCACGACCTGCCGGCGAAGCGATACGACCTCATGCACCAGATCAACTCGCGCGGCACGTTCATCTTCTCGCGCGCCGCGATGCCGCACCTGCTCCGCTCGGCCCGGCCGCGCATCCTGACCCTGTCGCCGCCGATCAACCTCGACCCGAAGTGGCTCGGCGCTTTCCCGGCCTACATGACCGCGAAGTACGGCATGACGCTCGCGACCCTCGGTCACGCGCACGAGTTCGCGGCGAATGGGCTCGAGGCCAACACGCTCTGGCCGCGCACGACGATCGCGACGGCCGCGGTCGCCAACGTCATCGGCGGCGAGGCGCTCATGCGCCGCAGCCGCACGCCCGACGTGTAC
>JBQDJW010000246.1:0-5158 GCA_052086425.1 Pseudoclavibacter sp.
GTGCGCAAGACGGCGTCACCGATCTGTGCCACCGCTGCTACCGCACTCCTGATAGACGATGCGGAGTCTGCCAATTCGTCCGCCCGGTGCACGCCACTTGGCCGCTCGGGCCCATCTGCGTCACTTGCTACCGGAGCGTGCTCCGCGATCCCCAACCCTGCAGTCGGTGCCGGCAGACCAGGGCTCTGATCGGGCGCTCAATCGAGGATGGGCTGATATGCGGCACATGTGCTGGCAGCCCACGAGACTACTTGTGCGTCAAGTGCGGTGCCGCCGGTGAACAACACTTCAAGAACCTGTGCAAGAGATGCTCCGTCGGCGTCGCGGCCGAACAGATCCTTGCCTCAGCGACAGGAAGGGCGCCTTTAGCACTCGCTGGGCTGCCCGCCGCCCTAGCCAATCACGGCAGGCCTGACTCGACCATGCGATGGATCGACCGCCCGATCCCTAAAGCCCTGCTGAAGGCACTTGGCGCCGGGGAGACGGTCACCCATTCGAGTCTGGATCGCTGCCCACCTGGGCAGGCTCGGGAACATCTCCGTTCTCTCCTTGTCGCCGCTCGAGTTCTCCCGTCCCGCGACGAGCACGCTGATCACCTGGCGACATGGATCGACGAGTACATCGCGGCACTTCCTCGGCATCACGCCACTCTCATCAGGCCCTATGCGCACTGGATGGTGCTTCGACTCGTACGGCGTCGTGCACGAAAACGTCGAACATCCGTTGGCGTCGCCTACACTGCAGGCGAACGAGTGCGAGCCGCAGCACGCCTACTGCGTCACCTTGACCACCAAGGCGAGACCATCGCAGATCTCAGCCAAGCCACCCTCGATGAATGGATCGCAGGTAACAGAAGCCGGGCAACCACTACCTCCCCCTTCATCCGATGGCTCAACGACCGTGGTATCACCAATCAACTCCTCGTCGTCACTCCGAAAGGATCGAAGCCGACCCTTGTGAACCCGGAGGACGTGCAGCATGCCCAGATTCACGAGCTGCTGGCCGCCCACAGCCCCGAAACCGAGCTGCCCGAACGAGTCGCAGGCCTGCTCGTTCTTCTATACGGAGCACGTCTGGAACGCATCCACCGACTCACCACTACAAATATCACCCGAACGGACGGCCGCCTCCACCTCGCGCTATCCGACCATCCAACCGAGCTCCCCGCAGAACTCGCCGTACTCGTCGAACAACTTGCGGCAGCTGCAGTGACCACGCCACGGGCTCAGACACTTGCGGGCGACGCAAGCTATCTCTTTCCTTCGACGCGTCGACCTCACGCGCCGCTGCATCCAGGCACTCTCGGAAAAAGGCTCGCCCGCATTGGCATGCGACCGCAGATCACGCGCAACACTGCGATGGTTGCCCTCGCTGCAGACCTGCCCGCCGCAGTCATCTCGGTCCAGTTCGGCCTCACTCCTCAGGCCGCAACGACGTGGGCCCAGCACTCACGCCGGGACAGCATCGAATACCTCGTCGCACGAGCAACAGACGCAGGCAAACTCCGTAGCTTCGAAGAGGGATAGACATCAAGCGCATTCGTTTCGCGACGACGCCTAATGGAAATGCAATCGTCCTTATCGGCGCGGCTCGGGCACGTTGGGACCCCATCAGACGATTGAGAATCCGGTGTGCTTGTGCTCCTGGATAACCCGTGAGCAGTTGCGCATCGCGATCGTGACCTGGATCGAGCGAACCTATCGCCGCCGCCGCCGACACACCGCGCTGGCGCGTTTGACGCCCATCGAATTCGAGACCATCATGAACACGACCGTCGCACTAGCGTCGTGACTAGAACTGTCACTAATCCGTGCAGCAGTCCCTCGTCGTATTGCCGGACTACTTCCGCAAGACCGAGCTACTCGGTGAATGACGCCGTGAGGGTCCCGTAATTGCCGAAGTTCGCGGTGATGGTGTCGCCCGGGGTGATCGTCGCTGCCGTCGTCAGCGAGCCCGCCATCACCAGGGAACCCGCCTCGAGCGGCTGACCGAGACCACCGAGAGTATTGGCGACCCAACGGAGCCCCTCGAGGGGGTTTCCCAAGACTGCAGCACCCACGCCCTCGCTCAGCACCTCGCCATTGCGACTCAGGGTAACCGACACCGATGCGAGATCCGCTGCGGCGTCGATACCGTCCCCATCAGCCACGAGAACGGCACCAGAGGAGGCATTGTCGGCGATCGTGTCACCGAGGGTGATCTTCCAGTCGGCGATGCGGGAGTCGATAATCTCGAGCGAAAGGACAGCATGATCAACCGCCGCGGCGACCGCGTCGATCGAGAGGCCCGGGCCGCGCAGCTCCTTCCCCAACACGAACGAAATCTCCGGCTCGATGCGGGGAGCGATGAAGCGGGCGAGGGACACAGGTGCGGAAACTTCCAGCATCATGTCCTCGAAGAGGTGCCCGAAGTCGGGCTGATCCACCCCCAGCTGCTCCTGCATCGCCTTGGACGTTAGCCCCACCTTGTAGCCGACGACTTTACGACCGGCAGCCCTCCACGCGGCGACCTGGTGCTGTTGCACCTCATACGCCTCTTCGACCGTCAAGTCGGGGCGCGTGGCGGTGAGGGGCGCAATCGGCTGTCCTGTCTCGTACGCCGACAGGAGAGCTTCACCGGCCTGTACGCTCCACGCGCTCATGCTGCCTCCCCCGCCTTCGCAAGATCGAGGGCGACGTCGACGATCATGTCCTCCTGGCCGCCGACCATCCTGCGACGGCCCAGCTCGAAAAGGATCTCCATGGTCGAGACACCGTACTTCGCGGAGGCTCGTTCCGCGTGCAGGAGGAAGCTCGAGTAGACGCCGGCATAGCCGAGGCTCAGGGTCTCACGGTCTACCTGTACAGGCCGCACCTGGAGTGGCCGGACGATGTCATCGGCCGCATTCATCAACTTGACCAGGTCAGTGCCGTGGTTCCAGCCGATCTTGTCTGCAACCGCGATGAAGACCTCCAGCGGCGCATTGCCGGCCCCCGCCCCCATCCCGGTGAGGCTCGCGTCAACGCGATTGGCGCCGGCCTTCACCGCGGACACCGAATTGGCGACACCGAGGGACAGGTTGTGGTGCGCGTGGATGCCGACCTCCGTGGCCGGATCGAGTACGTCGCGCATCGCCGCGACGCGCTCACTGACGTCATCCATTGTCTGTGCACCCGAGGAGTCGACGACGTACACGCACTGGGCGCCGTAGGACTCCATGAGCTTCGCCTGCTCCGCGAGAGCACTCGGAGTCGTCATCGCACTCATCATGAGGAACCCGGCCGTGTTGAGGCCGAGCTCGCGCGCGGTCTCGATGTGCTGGGCCGAGACATCCGCCTCGGTGCAGTGTGTGGCGACGCGCACATAGCTGACGCCTGCCGACGCGGCGCGTTTCAGGTCATGGATGGTGCCGACACCGGGGATGAGGAGGGTCGCGATCGCGATGCGGTCGGCAGCCTCGGCCGCAGCCTCGATCCATTCCACGTCGGAATACGCGCCGAAGCCGAAGTTAACCGTCGAGCCGGCGAGGCCATCGCCGTGAGCGACCTCCACGCTGTCGACGCCCGCGTCATCGAGTGCGGTGACGATGTCCCGCACGTTCTGGAGCGTGTACTGGTGGCCGACCGCGTGACTGCCGTCGCGCAAGGTGACGTCACTGATGAAGAGCTTCTCGGTCGTTGGATCGAAGTCATTCACGTTCATGCCGCCACCTCCGAGCTACGAGTTGTGATCGTCTCGGCGACTTTGAGCGCCGCCGAGGTCATGATGTCGAGGTTCCCCGCGTAGGCGGGCAGGTAGTGCGCGGCACCCTCGACTTCGAGGAACACGCTGGTCTTGAGTCCGATAAATGGCCCGAAACCGGGAACTTGCACGGGTTCCGTGATCTCGTCGAACTGCACACGCTGCTTGAGGCGATAGCCGGGAACATAGGCGTTGACGCGCTCCACCATTCTTTCGATGGAGGCTTCGATTGCGGCATTGTCGGCCAGGGGGCTCAGCGTGAAAATCGTGTCGCGCATCATGAGCGGCGGCTCCGCCGGGTTTAGGATGATGACGGCTTTGCCGGTTTTCGCGCCTCCGACAGACATGAGCGCCGCCGATGTGGTCTCGGTGAATTCATCGATGTTGGCGCGGGTTCCAGGTCCCGCCGACTTGCTCGAAATCGAGGCGACGATTTCGGCGTAGTCCACGGGCACGACCGCGGAGACCGCGGCGACGATAGGGATGGTGGCCTGCCCACCGCATGTGACCATGTTCACGTTGGGTGCCTGAAGGTGCTCCTCCAGGTTGACGACGGGCACGCAGTACGGTCCGATGGCGGCCGGCGTGAGGTCGATGACGCGGATGGACGGCTTCGCCGAGAGCAGCGCCTCAGAGTTCACGACGTGGGCCTTCGCGGATGTCGCGTCGAACACGATGTCGAGGTCGTCGAAGACGGGCGACGCGATGAGCCCGTTGACTCCCGAGTCGATCGCGGCGACGCCCATGCTTGCAGCGCGGCGCAGGCCGTCTGACTCTGGGTCGATCCCGACGAGGGCAACGACCTTGAGTGTGCCGGTCCCGCGGATGATCTTGATCATCAGGTCGGTGCCGATATTGCCTGAGCCGATGATGGCGGTGTTCGCCATGGCGATCCTCATTCCTTCGTCCCGGATGCGCGACGCTGGCGCGCTCTCCTGCCGATTCGAATCCCAGTGAACAGGGTGCTGTCGGTGGAGAAGTAGTCTGCGTGCCGCGCAATGGCACAGTTCCGCGGTGTGCCGAACTCCGGTACACGCCGTTGGCAGAGGGCGTCGGAGCACCTTAGGATCGTGGCCATCCCAAGAGTCGGGATTCGTCATCGGACGGTCCGACCACTAGTAAAGGAGCCAGCTATGACGGTCAGTCTCTGTGCGCTGTCGCACTCACCCCTCATGGAATTCGTGGAGCCTCCCGCCGAGACGCGCCAGCGAGTGAATTCGGCGTTCGACGTGGCTCGCGCGTTCGTGAATGACACGAAGCCCGACTTGGTCGTCTTGTTCGCCCCTGACCACTACAACGGCTTCTTCTACGACATGATGCCGCCGTTCTGCCTGGGCGCACGCGCGGAGGCCCTCGGTGACTTCGCCACCCCGTCGGGCGCGCTGAGTGTGGATCACGACGCCGCCTGGCAGATCCACGAGGATGTGCTCGCCGCGGG
>JBQDJW010000247.1:0-5156 GCA_052086425.1 Pseudoclavibacter sp.
CCGCCGGCGACACCCCTGACACCACCGGCGACCCGGCGCCGCTGCTCGGCGTCGCGATCGGCTACTACCAGGGCGTGCTGAACGCGTCGGCGCAGTCGTCGGCCCCGCCGCAGGCGATCGGGCGGCTCATGTCGCTCGTCACGCTCGGCAGCTACGGCATGGTGCCGTTCGGCGCGCTCCTCATGGGGTGGGTCATCGACCTGTCCTCGGGGCGCGTCGCGATCGCGATCGGCGGCGTCGCCTGCCTTGCCTGCTCGGTGTTCGTGGCGGTACGGCTGGGGCGACCGGCGGCTGGGGGCAGGCGCGGGCCCGGCCCAGGACCGTCGGGCTAGCGGTCGGCGGTTCCGCTGTCCGCGTCGTCGGCGCCTGCACCGGTGTCGTCGTCGGCGACGGCGTTCCCGGTCCCGTTCGCCGTCGCCTTGAGCCGCGCGCGCGCCAGGCGAGACGGGATGTGCCGTGGCCGGATGCTCGACGAGCGTCGAGCGATCGCCGCCACCTCTTCTTCGTCGTCGCCGAAGTAGCCGCCGGCGAGAATGTTCGCGGTGCGGTCGAGCACCTCGGCGAGGGCGCCATGCGCCTCACCGCCGAGCTCGTCGACGAGCCGCTGCTCGTGCTCGCGCAGTTCCTCGTTGCAGGCGCTCAGCAGGGCCCAGCCGGAATCCGTGAGCTGGACGAGTCGGATGCGCTTGTTCGACGGATGCGCTCCGCGCTCGAGCAGCCCCGCCTCGAGGAGCTCGTTCGCGACCGTGTGGGCCGCCTGCGCGCTGACGAAGGTGCGGCGGGCGACCATGGCGTTCGAGAGGGGCACGCCCTCGCCGAGGACCTGAATGACGTAGAACTGGGAAAGCGTCACCCCGTGTGCGAGCGCCGTGTTCTCGGTGAAGCGGTTCAGCGCCCGCGAGAGGCGGTACGCGGTGTAGTTGAGGCGCTGCGTCGCCGGTTCGCCGCGAGGATCGCGGGGGATGTCATTCACGTTGACACGGTATCGCGCCCTCGCCGTGGACGCTTCGTCCATGCGTCGCGTTGCCTGTGCACAGACTGTTCACGTCGGCTTCACCTCGAAAGGTCGGTCGCGTCACCTCGGCTCCATAACGTCTCGACGTCACGCTGTCACGCCACGAGAACGAGGGGCATTGGATGTCGACCACACGCGCCCCGAACGAGTCGGTCAAACGCGCCCGCCGCTCCCAGTCGTCGAAGAACTGGGCGATGTTCGTGCTGTTCGCCGGCCCGAACATCCTGCTGATCCTGGCCTTCATCTACTGGCCGCTGATCTCGAACATCTACTACTCGACCCTCAACTGGCGCCTCGGGTCGACGAACGCGACCTTCATCGGGCTCGACAACTACATCCGCTTCTTCACCTCGGCCGAGGGCCTCGAAGTGTGGCGGGTCACGATCACGTTCACGGTCGCCACGGTCGCGTGCTCGATGGTCATCGGCCTGCTCGTCGCGCTCGTCCTCAATCGCCGCCTGCCGGGGCGAACGTTCGCGCGCACGGCCATCTTCTCGCCGTACGTGCTCTCGGGCGTCGGAGTCGGTCTCGTGTGGCTGTTCATCTTCGATCCCAACCTCGGTCTGCTCAGCCACGTGTTCGCCTTCTTCGGCCAGCGCTCGCCGCAGTGGTTCATCGACCCGAACCTCGCGCTCGTCATGGTCATCGTCGTCTACGTCTGGAAGAACCTCGGCTACTGCGCCGTCGTGTTCCTCGCGGGGCTGCAATCGATCCCGAAGAGCCTCACGGAGGCGGCCGAGCTCGACCGCGCGAACCCGATCACGCGCTTCTTCAAGGTCACGCTCCCGCTGCTGAGCCCGACCGTGTTCTTCCTGACCGTCACCACGATCCTCAGCTCGATGCAGGCATTCGACCTGCTGCGCATCATGACCCCGACAGGCAACGGCACCAACTCGATCATCTTCGAGGTGTGGCTGCAGTCCTTCGGCGCCTACCAGCGCGCCGGATACTCGGCCGCCATCTCGGTCGTGCTGTTCCTCACGATGCTCATCATCACGACGGTGCAGATGCGCTTCGTCGAGCGAAAGGTGCACTACGCATGAGCCGCACCGAATCGCTCGGGTCGAGCGAGCATCCGGATGCCATGGTCACCGAGCCGGGCGAGAACGGCGGGGCGCACGGGCGCGATCGGCAGACGGGCGACCGGCCGCAGAAGCCCGCGAAGCGCCGCGGCCGCAGCGACTGGGCCGAGGCCTTCGCACCGCGCAACCTTGCCGCGACGCTCCTCACGGGCTACGTGCCGATCCTGCTCGCGCTCGTCGTCATCGTCTTCCCGCTGCTGTGGATGGTCATCTCGTCGTTCAAGCCGAACCCCGAGATCATCACGCTCGCGCCCACGTTCCTGCCCGAGAACCCGACGGCAGAGAACTACGCGTACGTCGCCGCCCGCGTACCGCTCGGGCGTGTGCTGGTGAACAGCATCATCACGACGGCGGTCGGCGCGACCATCAAGGTCTTCCTCGCGATCACGACCGCATACGCCCTCGTGTTCATCAAAGTGCCGTTCAAGCGCATCATCTTCATCGGCATCCTCGTCGCCCTCATGGTGCCGCCCGAGGTGTCGATGCTGCCGAACTACCTCACCATCTCGGGGCTCGGCGGCCGGAACACGCTGTGGGGCATCATCCTGCCCGGCCTCGGCACGGCGTTCGGCACGTTCCTGCTGCGCCAACAGTTCAAGACGCTGCCGGCGGAGCTCATCGAGGCGGCCGAGCTCGACGGGGCCGGTCACTGGAAGCGCCTCTGGCGCATCATCGTGCCGGTCTCGGCGCCCTCGATCGCGACGGTCGCGCTCATCACGATCGTCAACGAGTGGAACGACTTCCTCTGGCCGCTCATCATCACCGACAACCCGGAAGTCATGACGTTGCCGGTCGGCCTCAACCTGCTGCGCTCGATCGAGGGCGCGACGGGCACGTACGGCGTGCTGATGGCGGGCGCCGTGCTTGTCATCATCCCGGTGCTCATCGTCTTCGCGGCCCTGCAGCGATACATCGTCGCGGGCCTCACCCAGGGCGCCGTCAAGTAGCCGCCCCGCCCCTCCAGATTCACCCGACCGAACCCCAGTAGCACCGAAAGGAAACATTCCCATGTTCCGATCCACGTTCAACTCCCGCCGAGCAATCGGGAGCGTGTCGATCGCGGCCGTCGCTGCGCTCGCCCTGACCGCCTGCGGCCCGGCCGTCGGCGGCGAAGACACCGCAGCGGCCGAGGGGCCGGACCTCTCCGGCGTCGAGCCCGCCGAGTCGATCACCTTCTGGACCAACCACCCGGGCGGTTCGATGGACATCGAGACCTCGATCATCGAGGCGTTCACCGAAGAGACCGGCATCGAGGTCGACCACGTCACGGCCGGCTCGAACTACGAAGAGGTCGCCCAGCGCTTCCAGACCGGCCAGACCTCCGGCGACGTCGGCGACGTCGTCGTGCTCTCCGACGCCACGTGGTTCCCTGCGTACCTCAACGGCTCGATCTCGGCGATCGACCCGCTGTTCGACGCCGCCGGCATCGACTCGGGCACGTACCAGCAGACGCTGTTCGACGACTACCTCTACGAGGGCGCCCACTTCGCGGCGCCGTACGCGCGCTCGACGCCGATCTTCTACTACAACAAGGACCAGTACGAGGCCGCGGGCCTGGCCGACGAGTCGCCTGCGACCTGGGACGACGTGAAGACCAACAGCGAGTCGATCGTGGAGGCCGGCGAGGCCGACCTCGGCTTCGCGTTCCCCGAGGAGTCGGAGTACCCGGCCTGGACCATGGCCAACCTCGTGTGGGGCTACGGCGGCTCGTGGAGCGACGAGTGGGACTTCTCGTCGCTCGACGGCGAGGGCACGGTGAACGCGCTCACGTTCGCGCAGGACGCCGTCGGCGATGGCTGGGCAGAGGTCGTCTCGGGTGACCCGGCGACCGCCTTCGCATCAGGCGCGACCTCGCAGGTGATCGCCTCGACGGGCTCGCTCACGTCGATCCTCGAGAACTCCGACTTCGAGGTCGGCGTCGGTTACCTTCCCGGCGGCCCCGAAGCAGACACGGGCATCGTTCCGACCGGTGGCGCCGGCCTGGCCGTCGCCTCGGCCTCGTCGCCCGAGAACCAGCTCGCCGCCGCGATGTTCATCGACTTCGTGACGAACGCCGAGAACACGGCGACCTACTCGGAGGGCACCGGCTACCTGCCGGTTCGCACCGACGCCGACATGAGCGCCGTCTACGAGTCGACGCCCGCGTTCGAGGTCGCGGTTCAGCAGCTCGAGGTCACGCGCAGCCAGGACTTCGCGCGCGCCCGCCTGCCCGGGGGCGACCTCGCCCTTGCGCAGATGCTGCAGCAGCTGCTCACGAGCACGGATGACGTGCAGGAGACGCTCACGTCGACTCGCGAGGACCTCGAGGCCCTCTACGAGAGCGATCTCGCCCCCGAACTCGAGGGCTAGGCACTCCCGCCGTTGGCCGGTGGCCGTCGGGGCGCGCGATCGCGCACCCGGCGGCCGCTCGGCCCCGGCGCATCCGGACCATTCGCATCCGGACCACACACTTTCGGGCCGATCGCATCCGGCACCGCACCTGACCACCCGCCAACGCTTCACGAGGAGAACCGCACCGTGGTAGGCATCACCATGCGCGACGTCACGCTCACCTACGACAAGGCCGAGCGGCCCGCCGTCGAGGGCATCGACCTCGACATTCGCGACGGCGAGTTCCTCGTGCTCGTCGGCCCGTCTGGCTGCGGCAAGTCGACAACGCTCCGGATGCTCGCGGGGCTCGATCTGGCAGACAGCGGCACGATCCTCTTCGGAGACAGAGACGTCTCCGCCGTTCCGGGGCGCGGCCGCGATGTCGCGATGGTGTTCCAGAACTACGGCCTCTACCCGCACATGACGGTGGCCGGAAACATGTCGTTCGCGCTCAAGAACCTGCGCGTGCCGAAGGCCGAGCGCGAGGCGCGGGTGCTCGAGGCGGCGAGAATCCTCGACATCGACCAGTACCTCGACCGCAAGCCTCGCGAGCTGTCGGGCGGCCAGCGGCAGCGCGTCGCCATGGGGCGCGCGATCGTGCGGCAGCCCGAGGTGTTCCTCATGGACGAGCCACTCTCGAACCTCGACGCGAAGCTCCGGGTGCAGACGCGCGCCCAGATCTCGGCGCT
>JBQDJW010000248.1:0-5146 GCA_052086425.1 Pseudoclavibacter sp.
GCTACACGGCGATCGTGTTCGGCGCCTCGTTCATCGCGGTGCTCGTGCTCGCCGCGATCATCGGCCTCCCGATGCTCCTGTCCGGCTTCAGCGACCTCGGCGCGGTGTTCACCGCCCTGTTCGGCATCCTCGGCCTGCTCGTCCTCATGGCGGGAACCCTCGCGCTCACGGCGAAGACACTCTTCGCGCCCGCCGCGATCGTGCTCGAGGGCAACGGACCGATCGAGGGTCTGAAGCGCAGCTGGAAGCTCACGAGGCGCCACTTCTGGCGCATCCTCGGCATCGTGCTGCTCGTGCAAATCGTCGCGTCGGTCGCCGCGTCCGCCGTCGGCGGGGCGGTGCAGATGATCGGCAGCATCGGCCTCTCGATCCTCGTTCCGCTCGGCATCGCCGATGGCCAGGAGTGGCTCATCATCGGCGCCTCGTTCCTTTTCATCATCGCCGTCTTCGTCGTCGAGCTGATCATCTCGGCGTTCACGCTCGTGCTGTCCGCCGGCAACGCCGTGATCCTGTACGCCGACGTGCGCATGCGCAAGGAAGGGCTCAACGTGCCCCTGCAGAAAGCTCGAGAAGATGCCGCGGCAGGCCTCGACATCGACGACCCGTTCCTGACGCCGCCCGTCGAACTCGACCACGAGCAGGTCCCGCCGTCGGCATCGCCTGCGGCGTACGCTCCGCAGCCGGGGTACGCGCCGCCGGCCGGCTACCCGCCGCAACCCGCGTACGCGTCGCAGCCCGGCTACGCGCCGCAACCCGGGTACGCGCCCGTCCCTGGGTACGCACCGCAACCCGGGCACGCGCAACAACCGGGGTACGCGCACCAGCCCGGATACGCTCCGGCCCCTGAGCACACGCAGCAACCGGCATACGCTCCGCAACCCGGGTACGCGCACCAGCCCGGATACGCGCAGCAGCCCTCGCCAGCGCAGCAGCCCGGGTATGCGCAGCAGCCCGGCTACGCACAGCAACCCGAGTACGCGCAGCAACCCGGCTACGCGCAGCAGCCCGCTTACACGCAGCAACCCGGCTACGCGCAGCAGCCCGAATACGCGCAGCAGCCCGGGTATGCGCCCGCAGACCACGCTTCCGCGCCCGGGTACGAACCGCAGCCCGAGCAGGCCGCGCAACCGCAGCATCCGGCACAGGCCCAGTACCCGGCGCAGGCCGAGTACGCGGCACAGCCCCAGTACCCGGTGCGCCCCGCCTACGCCGCCCCGGACGAGTACCCCCGAGCATCCGGCGACACCGGGCAGACAACACCGGAGCACGCGTCGGCTGAGCAGCCAGGGCCCGACCAGGACGGGACTGAGCGGACAAGCGACCCCAGCACGACCCGATGAGTCTGCTCGCCTTCGCAGCGCAGGTGCCGCTCGACCCCGACGCCGATGACGCGAGCAACTGGGTCACCGAAGAGCTCTCGAAACAGGAGTACGTCTCGGCCCAGCCGACGATCTGGGATCGCGCCGTCCAGCTGTTCTGGGAATGGGTGGACTCGCTCTTCGACGGCGTTCTGGGCGCGCCAGCCGACCCGACGGCGATGCTCATCGTGCTGGTCGTCGTCGTCGGCGTGATTCTGCTCGCGATCTTCGTCGGGCGGCCGGCGCTCGCGCGGCGAAGCGCGGTGAGCTCCGACCGACGCGTGTTCCTCGAGGACGACGCGCGCACGGCCGCCGAGCTGCGCACGGCCGCCGAGAAGGCCGCGGCCGGCGGCGACTGGACGCTCGCGGTCGCCGAGCGGTTCCGCGCCATCGCCCGCGACCTCGGCGACCGCACGCTCATCGCCGTCCGCCCCGGCTCGACGGCGCACGATGTCGCCAGGCGCGCGACCGTGCCATTCCCCGGCGAAGGCGACGCGCTGCAGCGAGCCGCAAGCGACTTCGACGACGTTCGCTACCTCGACCGCGAGGGCAGCG
This sequence comes from Pseudoclavibacter sp., assembly GCA_052086425.1. GTDB lineage: Bacteria > Actinomycetota > Actinomycetes > Actinomycetales > Microbacteriaceae > Pseudoclavibacter. The sequence continues at coordinate 1,914 of JBQDJW010000248.1, forward strand.
AGGCCGCCTGGCGCCGCACCCGCGAGCTCGACGACCGCCTCGCCGCGGCGAAGCCCGTCGCCCTCGCCGCCCTCGAACGGGTCGGCGCGTGACCGGCCCGGCACCGGCAGCACCGGCGCGGGAGCGAACGGCAGGTCGATCGAGCACGGCCCGCGAGCGCGACGCCGCCGAGCTGCGCGACGCCGCCGAGTCGCTCACGCCCACCTTCATGCAGCGGCTCAAGTCTGGGCGACTGTGGGTGCTGATCGGCCTGATCGCGCTGCTCGTGACCGCGGCGACGATCGTGATCCAGGGGCTCGGCTCCGGTGACGACGCCGGCTTGCTCGACCCCGCGAGCCCGCGCCCCGAAGGCGGCAAGGCGATCGTCGAGGTCATGGGCGCGCACGGGGTCGACGTGCGCCTCGCGTCGTCGCTCGACGAGATCGCCGGCCTCGAGCCGGGCGCGAACACCACGATCGTGCTGCAGGAGCGCGGCATCAGCCTCGACGACGCGCAGTTGCAGCGCCTGCGCGACCTCGGTGTCGCGAAGATCGTGCTCGTCACACCTGGCCCTCGCGTCCTCGAAGGGCTCGGCTCGCAGATCCTGCCGGGCGGCGTCGTGGAGGGCGACGACTCCGCCGCGATCGCGGCGGGCGGCGCCTGCGACGATCCGATCGCGACGAACGCGCCCGAGATCACGTCGCTCGGCGGCTCCGCCTATACGGCGCCAGACGCTCCTGGGCTCTCGACCTGCTACGACGTCGGCGACCGGGGCCTGGTGGCGATCGACACGACCGGCGACACCGAGATCGTCGCCATCGGCGCCGCCTGGAACCTCACGAACGAGTGGGTTGCGTACGAGGGCAACGCCGCCATGGGGATCGGGCTCATGGCCGACACCGAGCAGCTCATCTGGTACACGCCAGGAAGCGGCGATATCGCGGCAGGCGACGTGCCCGCGCTCGACAGCCTCGTACCCGCCTGGCTCACGCCGGCGATCATCCTGGCCTTCATCACCGGCATCGGCGTCATGGTGTGGCGCGGGCGCCGCTACGGCCCGCTCGTCGCGGAGCGCCTGCCCGTCGTCGTGCCCGCCAGCGAGACGATGGAGGGGCGCGCCCGCCTCTACGGGCGAACCGGGTCGCGACTGCGGGCCCTCGACAACCTGCGCATCGGCACGATCGGGCGGCTCGCGAAGGCGCTCGCCCTGCCGCAGACCACCCCAGCGTTCGAGGTCGCCGTGGCCGTCGCCCAGACCGTTCGATGGCCGCGCGAACAGGTGCTCTCGATCCTGGTCGAGGCGTCGCCCGGCAGCGACGGCGAGCTCGTCGAGCTCAGCGACCACCTGTTGCGGCTCGAGCGCGCCTGCCTGGCCGAGCTCGCCGTACCGACCGAACCCACCGCATCCGGCACCGCCAGCGCACCCGGCACCGCCGACGCACCCACCGCATCCGGCGGGCCACCAGCCGGAAACCAGCCGCACCAGCACCACCACGAGGGAGACGCATGACCGACGAGATCCGCCAGCAGCTCTACGCCGTTCGCGCCGAGGTCGGCAAGGCCATCGTCGGCCAGACCGAGGCGGTCGACGGCCTGCTGATCGGGCTGCTCGCCCGCGGCCACGTGCTGCTCGAGGGCGTGCCCGGCGTCGCGAAGACCCTGCTCGTGCGAACGCTGAGCCACACGCTCACGCTCGACACGAAGCGCGTGCAGTTCACGCCTGACCTCATGCCCGGCGACGTGACCGGGTCGCTCGTCTACGACAACAAGGAGGGCGAGTTCGAGTTCCGCGAGGGGCCGGTGTTCACGAACATCCTGCTCGCGGACGAGATCAACCGGACGCCGCCGAAGACGCAGTCATCGCTGCTCGAGGCCATGGAGGAGCGGCAGGTGTCGGCCGACGGCGTGACGCGGCCGCTGCCCGACCCGTTCTTGGTCGCCGCGACGATGAATCCGATCGAGTACGAGGGCACCTACACACTGCCGGAGGCGCAGCTCGACCGGTTCCTCATGAAGCTCGTGCTCGATCTGCCACCGCGAGAGGCCGAGATCGAGGTGCTGCGACGGCACGCGGCCGGCTTCAACCCGCGCAATCTCCGCGACGCAGACGTGCGCGCGGTCATGTCGGGCGCCGACCTGGTCCGCGCGCAGCAGGCGACGGCACAGGTCGCCGTGAAGCCCGAAGTGCTCGCCTACATCGTCGACCTCGCCCGCGCGACGCGCATGTCGCCGTCGGTCAAGATGGGCGTCTCGCCCCGCGGCGCCACGGCCCTGCTCAACGCGAGTAAGGCTTGGGCGTATCTGACGGGGCTCGAGGCCGTGACTCCCGACCACGTGCAGCAGGTGGCGCTGCAGGTGCTTCGCCACCGCATCCAGCTGCGTCCCGAGGCCGAACTCGAGGGCGTCGCGCCCGACGCGATCCTGCGCTCGGTCATGCAGCAGGTGCAGGTGCCGATCTAGTGAGACCGAACGAGGTTCTGCCGAGTGCGGGGGCGCGCGGCGCGAATGCGGACGGCGCCGTTGCGGGTTGTGCCGTTGACGGCGCTGGTGGCTCGCGCATCGACGGTGCCTGCCATGGCCGGATGCGCGTGGGGACGTTGCGCACGGACGGGTGGCGGCCATGCCGGTGAGCGGCCGCTACATCGTCGTACTCGCGTGCGGGATCGTGCCGCTTGTGCTGTTCGGCACGCATCCCGTAGGCGCGGTGCTGATCCTCGCCGGATGGGTCGTGCTGTGCCTGCTGCTCGGCGGGCTCGACGCGCTGCTCGCCGCCTCGCCGCGGCGCGCCCGCATCGAGCGCGACGTGCCTCGGCAGGTGCGACTCGGCGAAGAAGCGACCTCGGTGCTCGCGATCACGAACGTCGGTGGGCGCACCATGCGCGCGACCGTGCGCGATGCCTGGGAGCCGTCCGCCGGCGCGCCCCGCATGCGGGAGCGACTGCGCGTTCCGGCCGGAGAACGCCGGGCCATTCGATCCGTTCTGCGGCCGACGCGCCGCGGCGAACGGCGAGCGCACCACGTGACGATCCGCTCGTGGGGCCCGCTCGGTCTGTGGGCGCGGCAGACGACGCTCAAGGCGCCCGGCCGGCTGCTCGTGCTGCCGCCGTTCAACTCGCGCAAGCACCTGCCGTCGCGCCTCGCCCGTCTGCGCGAGCTCGACGGCCAGACGCAACTCATGGTGCGCGGCCAGGGAACCGAGTTCGATTCGCTGCGCGAGTACGTGCGCGGCGACGACGTGCGCTCGATCGACTGGC
>JBQDJW010000249.1:0-2871 GCA_052086425.1 Pseudoclavibacter sp.
CGCCGTCTTCCGTGCGAAGCAGGTTCTCGAGCAGAACCTTGAGGCTGAAGGGGAGCTTTTCGTACCCCTCGACCTTGTCGATGCGATAGATCTCGTAGTCGGTGCCGTCGACACTGAGCGTGTCTTTGGCGCCGAAACTGTTGACTGCAGTCACGTCGGTTCTCCTTCGTAGCGACATTCGGTTCGGGTGCCCAATCCCATTATGTCGCCAGTCATGCGGCGGGTCGCGACTTCTCGCGGTGGCGAGCGGCGCATCCGCCTGTCCGGTTCGTCAATGTATCTCGACGTCAAGATACTTTACCGCATCGCGGTGAAATTGCGAGCGGATGCGGGCGGCGCGTCGCGCAGATCAGTCGCGGTCTGCGGATTCCCCGGCGGCGTCGGTGTTCGTGGCCGTGCGCGTGTTTGCGGCAGGGGTCGTCGTCGCCTCGGACGCGGCGTCGGCGCGCTCATCGTCGCCCCCGAAGCCCGAGGTGCGGAACGCGCTGCGCACGAAGAGGGCCGTGACGACGAGCAGGACGCCGTACATCGGCGCGCCCATCAGAAGGCGGGTGACGCCGAGCGCCTCGACGTTCCCGGCGAAGTACAGCGGCAGCTGCACGGCGACGCGGAGCGCGAAGAAGGCGGCCCACCCGAGCGTGACGAGCGTCATCCAGCGGCGCAGCCTCGCGTGCGCGCGCCAGCGCCCGCCCGCGCCGAACAAGAGGCTCGCGACGACCCCGATCAGCGGCCAGCCGACGAGGACGGAGATGAGGAACGCCGCCCCATAGGCGCCGTTCGTCCAAAAGCCCGTCAGGTAGTAGTCGATGCCGTCGCCGCTGCGGATCGCCAAGAAGCCCGAGATGACGGCACCGACGAGCCCGTAGATCGCGGGCATGGCGGTCTGCCGGACGACGAGGCGCGCGACGATGAACACGACGCCGAGGGCGGCAGGCACGGCGACCGACCAGAACACGTCTTTCGTGATCGTGAAGATGACGAGGAACGCGATGCCGGGCACGATGGCCTCGATGATGCCGCGCACGCCACCCATCGCCGTGAGCATCGAGGAGCCCGTCACTCCCCCGTCGACGACGCGGCCGAGCGCGCTCGCGCGGGCGGCCTCCGCGGCCTTCACCGCAGCATCCGATGTCGGGTCGGACGGCGCATCCGGCGAATCGACCGATGACGCCTCGGAAGGGTTCCCCGTCTGGTCGAGATCGTCGCGGTCCCTCGGGTCCCTGGGCGTGCGACCGGTGGCGTCAGCCGTCACGGCGGGCCGCTCGGCGACGCTTGGTGCGAGCCTCGTCGGTCGATGCGGTCGAGGCGGCGCCCGCATCGACCTTTCCGGCGACGTTCGACGACTGGGCGGCGCCGGGCTCGTTGGCACCGCTCATGTGCGCCGCCATGGCCTTCGGCACGACGAGGGGCAACTGCTCGCGAGGCGGCATCGCCTCGTCGCCGCGCACGACGACGATGCTGCGGAAGAGCTCTTCCATCTCGTCGCGCTGCGATTCGTCGCGCAGCGCCTCGCCGGTCAGCACGCCTCGCAGGAACCAGCGCGGGCCGTCGACGCCCACGAAGCGAGCCGAGCGGTGGCCGCCCTCGCCCGCCTGGCCCTTCGGGATCGGCAGCTTCGTGTCGAGCACGAGCCCGAGGTCGGCCTCGAACTCCTCCGCCTGGCCGCCCTGCTTCTCGACCTGCTGCTTCAACTGGCGGCGGATCGGGTGCCAGAGGCCCGACGAGCGTGGAGCCGCGAAGGCCTGTACCTGCATCGTCGATTTCTTGTAGTCGAGGGCGACCGCGACGAGCCGCTTGGTGCGCTGGTCGACCTCGAGGCGAAGCCCGAGCCCCGTGCGTGCAGGCACTCGGATTGCGCCGAGATCAACGTACCGCTTGGCAGGGTTCGCCTCCGTCACATCGAACGGACCGGAATCCTCGCGGTCGTCCGGCGCCGACTTCTCATCGAAGCGGTCATCGTCGTCGTCCTCGAATTCATCGACCTCGATGTCGTCGTCGCCATCGTCGAGCACCAGACGGTCGGCCTTCTGGCGGGGCTCGTCGTCTCCGCGGCGAAGGAAGTCAAGCAGGCCCATCGGTCGCCTCTTTCGTGGTGGTATAGCCGGTCGAGCCGAAGCCCGCGTCGCCGCGCTCAGCGTCCGGGAGTTCCGAGACGGGCACGAACTCGACTGGCGGGATCGTCATCACGATCAACTGCGCAATACGGTCGCCGGCCTCGATCGTGTACGCGTCGTTCACGTCGGTGTTCGCGATGATCACCTTGAGCTCGCCGCGGTACCCCGCGTCGATCGTGCCGGGTGAATTCAACAGCGTAATGCCGTGCTTCGCTGCGAGCCCGCTGCGTGGCACGACGAACCCGACCGTGCCGAACGGGAGGGCGATGCGCACACCGGTCGGAACGACGGCCCGCGCTCCCGGTTCGAGGACGCATCGCTCGGTCGCTGTGAGATCGGCCCCGGCATCACCCGGGTGTGCGAAACGAGGAGGAGCACCCACGACGTGGACGCGGATCGGGGAAGTCACGACGACTACCGTACGGCACGCCGGAACGACCGTCCGCGCATCCGACGAGCAGGCGTTCGTGCTGAAATGGTCGCCATGATTCGGTATCGCGAGCGCGTGTGGCCGTCGGCCTGGATGTTCATCGCCGGCCTCCTCGTGGTTCCGGCGGTCGTGCTGGTGTTCTTCCGCATCAACATCTGGGTCGGTGTCGGTCTCGGGGTGGCGATCTACCTCGGTTACGTTGTCCTGCTCGTCGTCGCGTCGCCGACGATCGAGGTCTCGGACGCGCAGCTTCGCGTCGGCAGCGCGAGGATCCCCCTCGCCGTCACCGGACACGTGGAGGCCTACACGTCGCGCGAGGCGGCGCGG
>JBQDJW010000249.1:2881-5135 GCA_052086425.1 Pseudoclavibacter sp.
GGATGCGCGGGCGTGGCTGTGCCTGCGCGGATGGTCTGGCACGTCCGCCCGCGTCGAGGTGATCGACGAGAGCGACCCGGTGCCGTACTGGCTGTTCTCGACACGGCATCCGGATGCGGTGCGCGCGGCGATCGACGCCGCGCGGAAGGTCGCCGGGTAGTTCTGCCGGTTCCCTCCGCGACGAGGCCTTCGCCCCTCCTCGGAGAGCGGGATTCACCGCTCCCCTTGGAACGGCGTCGCAGACGAAACGCCCGCGCGCACCGGAGTGCGAGGCGGGCGTTGCGAGGGTGCCGCTCGGGCTAGAGCCCGGCGCAGTCTCGACAGATGGGTCCGTCGGGTGTCTGCTCGGCGAGCTGCGAGCGGTGCTGCGCGAGGAAGCAGCTCACGCACGTGAATTCGTCCTCCTGTACAGGGATGACGACGGTCTCGAGCTCCACGTCGGCGAGGTCGGCCGCCGAGAGGTCGAACGAGCCGGGGTTGTCAGCGTCTTCCGCGTCGACACTGCCCGACATTCGATCGGGCACGCGCTCCTTCAGCGCCTCGATGGAGTCCGCGTCGTCGTCGGTCTTGCGAGGTGCGTCATAGTCCGTTGCCATGCCAGTCCAAATCTCTCTGCCGTGGGTACGATCATCCAACGGCGCGGACATACTGCACGACGCGCAACTGAAGCGCAAACCCACTGACGGCGAGTTCGCTGTGAACGCAATTCCGGGCATGATCGAAACCGTTCGCAACGGAGCGGGCGCGCGTCGCGCGGGGAGGGCGAACCGATTGCGCGGCGCGCCCGAAACGCAGCGCGGATTGTGTCGGAGGACGTGTGATGCTGTGGCGAACCAGGCGCCCCTCGAGGCGCCGAAACCGGGCATCGCGAGGAAACTGACATGCAGGAACTCAGGTTTATCGCCGTCGACGACGCTGCACTCATCGTGTCTGACGAAGCCGGCGAGCAGTATCGGGTCGTCGTCGACGATGCACTGCGCGACGCGCTCCGCCCCCGCCCGCACGTCCGCTCGGAGGCGCCCAAGGTCGCGCCCCGCGAGATTCAGCTGCTCATCCGCGCCGGCCGCACGGTCGACGAGGTGGTCGAGCAGACGGGCGCCGCGCGCGAGTACGTGGAGCGGTTCGAGGGCCCCGTGCTCGCCGAGCGAGGGCACGTCGTCGATCAGGCGCGCGCCGTCAAGGTCCGCGTGCAGTCCGACGCCGATCCGCTCGACCCCGAGTCGGTCACGTTCGGCTCCGTCATCGACGACCGGCTCGAAGCGCTCGGCGCCGAGTCGATCGAATGGGATGCGTGGAAAGACCAGGAAGAGGGTTGGCGCGTCGGCCTCGCGTTCGTCGACGACGGCATCGAGCGCGACGCGCTCTGGGCGTTCGACCCGCGTGCCCGGGCGCTCTCGCCGCGCAACCCGTCGGCCGTGACGCTCTCGCAGCAGGGCGAGCTCGCATCGCTGCAGGCCCCGAGGCTTCGCGCGGTCGAACTCGACGCGGGCCACGCATTCGGCGGTGCGAACGACGGGCAGATCACCGCAGGCGACGGCGCCCCGAACATTGACTTCCCCCTCGACGACGATCCCGGCGCCACGCAGCCGACGGAGCGGCCGGACGAGAACGGTGCGGGCTCGGGCACCGCCGATCTCGATATCCCGACCCGCGCATCCGATGCGCGCGGATCGCGGTGGGTCGGCGCTGCCGTGGCCGATATCGGTCAGCAACGCGGCGACGCGCCGCGCGATGAGACGGCCGACCTGCTCGAGCAGCTGCGCCGCCGCCGGGGCGAGCGCTCGCACCAGGCATTCGACGAGGTCGACGACGAGTCCGGCGACGACGCTCGGTCGATGGTCGATGGGGAGGGCGAAACGGAGGCGGGCGACGCCGTGCCACCGGTTCGATCCTCGACCGTGACGTCACTCGCGAGCATCCGGGAACGCTCGGGCCGCGGCCACGCCGAGCCCGACGACGGCGCCGACTCCGCCGAGGCGCCGTCGACGGACAGCACCGACCCGCCCGGCGATGACGAGCTGCCCGATCCGACGAGTGGCGCCGACGAGACGGGTTCGGTGCGCGGAGTGCGAGCGGTCGACGTGCCCCTCGAGGGCCTCGAGACACCGGACGAGCAGGAACCCAAGGCGCACGCGTTCGCCGGCCGGGCGTCGCACGGCCAGGCGGCACGAGGGGCGACTGGCCCCGTTTCGCGGAAGCGCGGCCGTGCCTCGCTTCCGAGCTGGGACGAGATCGTCTTCGGCACGCGAAGCGA
>JBQDJW010000250.1:0-5119 GCA_052086425.1 Pseudoclavibacter sp.
CTCGCACTGCTCTGGTCGATCGTCGCCTACCTGCATCGCCAGGGCGGCCCGGTTTCGGTCGAGGAGGCCGCGAACCACTTCGACATCTCGGAGCGCGACATGCGGCAGGCCGTCATGCAGCTCACCACGTCGGGGAGGCCTGGCGAGACCGGCACGTATCAAGACCTCGACCTCTACGACATCGACTGGGATGCGCTCGACGACGGCGAGATCATCGTGACGCGCTTCGTCGCGCTTGAGCACCCGCCCGAGCTCTCGCCCCTCGAAGCGGCGTCGCTCATCGGCGGCCTGCACGCGCTGCGGCACGTGCCAGGGCTCACCGAGCCGGACCAGCTCGACCGGCTCATCGCGAAGCTCGGCCGGGGCGCCGCCGCGCCCATCGCCGTCGAGGCCGCGCCCGCGGGCGAGTCGCTCCCGGTGCTGCGTGACGCCATCGAGCGCGGCCGCCGCGTCACGTTCTCGTATCGCAGTCGCACATCCGGCGACGCGCAGCGCATCGTCGACCCGATCCGCCTCGAAGCCGTCGACGACGTCTGGTACCTGCGCGGCTGGTGCCTCGACCGCGACGATGACCGCCTCTTCCGTCTCGATCGCATGCTGCACGCGCGGATGCTCGACATCGCGGCTCAGTCGCACCACGCGGCCGAGCCGGGCGATTCGCTTTTCACCCCGAGCGGGGAGGAACCGATCGTGACGCTCGACGTCGCGCCGGAAGCGCTCCCTCTCGTGCGCGAGTACCTCGACGACCGCGACCGCGCCCTCTCGGTCGGCGCCGATGGACGCTCTCTGGTCGAGGTTCATGCCGGGTCGTGGGAGCACTTCGCAAGACTCGCCTGCGCGAACGCCGGGCGCATCCGCGTTGTCGCCCCCGACGCCGCCCGCCGCGCGGTCGCGGAGTGGGCGCGAGCCGGGCTCGACGACGGGTAGGCTCGGTGCCTATGCCGTGGTGGTCGTGGATCCTGATCTGGGTGGGGCTCGTCCTCATCCTCATCGGCGTGCTCGCCCTCGTCGCCCGAGTGCTCTATCACAAGCTCGTCGCCCTGCAGGCTGAGCTCGAGCGACTGCAAGACCTGCTCGAAGAGCTCGAGCGTCAGGCCGAGGCGATCGTGCAGCGGCCCGATCCGGCGAAACCGGCCGTCATCCGCGGCCTCGACGAGATCGCCGCCGAGCGACGCAGCCTGCGCCGACGCATCGATCGACGCAAGGACGCTCGCCGGGAATCGCGGGTCGCGCGAGGTAGACTCCTCACGAACGCCGACCCGATGCAATTCGCGTTCCTCACGCGCAGGAAGTAGTTCCGAACCATGTTCCAAAACCTGTCCGGATGGCACTACGTCATCCAGCTGGTGATCATCCTGTTGCAGATCGGCGCGCCCAGTCTCCCCGCGCTCGCTCGCAGCCTCGGCCAGTCGTTCCGCATCCTGAAGGGCGAGGTTCGCTCCGACGACGGTACGGGAGGCAGCGCACAGGCCGGCGGTGCCCAGGCCAACGCTGGTCAATGGCAGCAAGACTCGACCGCGCACTACGACTCGAGCCACGGGTCCCAGTCCGCGCCGCAGGCCCAGGCGACCCCGCCATTCCAGGCGAACGACGCGCAGCAACCGCCGACGCCTCCCGCGGCGGCCCCAGGCACTGAGCCGGGCGACGCCGCTCCGCGCCAGTAGCGGGCATGGTCGACGCCTCGTCGCCACCGCCACGCAAGCCCAGGGCCAAGCGGCGACGCAACCCAGAGCGGCGCATGACGCTCATGGCGCACGTGGTCGAGTTCCGCAACCGCTTCATCATCTCGGCCATCGCGATCATCATCGGCATGATCGGCGGCTTCCTGCTCACCGGCATCGTGTTCGACGCCATCCGCGTGCCGATCACCCAACTCGCCGAGGTTCGAACCGGCGGTGCCGTCCTCAACTTCACAGGCGTCACGACCGGCTTCGACATCCGACTGCAGATGGCGCTCACGATCGGCATCGTCATCTCATCGCCCGTGTGGCTCTACCAGGTGTGGATGTTCCTCATGCCCGGCCTCAAGAAGACCGAACGCAGGTACGCGGTCGGGTTCGTCGGCGCCGCTATCCCGCTGTTCCTCGCCGGGTGCGCCGTCGGCTGGCTCCTCATGCCCCGCATCGTCGAGGTCATGGCCGGCTTCGCGCCGTCGCAGGACGCGATCTACCTCGATGCCAAGTACTACTACTCGTTCGTGCTGCAGCTGTGCCTCGCGGTCGGCATCGCGTTCGTGATGCCGGTCCTGCTCGTGCTGCTGAATTTCGTCGGCGTGCTGCAGGGCCGCACGATCCTCAAGGGGTGGCGCGTCGCGGTCGTGCTCGTCGCCCTCTTCGCGGCACTCGCGACGCCCTCGGCCGACGTGTTGTCCATGTTCCTGCTCATGGTGCCCATGATCGCCCTGTACTTTCTTGCCGTGGGCATCGCACTCTTGAATGACCGGCGCCGTCGAAAGCGCCAGGCCGCCATCGAAGCCGAGCTCGACGCAGAGCTGCCGCGCTGATGGCGTCGCCAGCCGAGCGGTACGCCGCCAACGCCAACCGGGGGAAGTTCCCGCAGCTCGACTGGTTCCGCCGCGAACTGTCGTTCGACCTCGACCCGTTTCAGATCGCCGCGTGCGAGCGTCTCGAGGCCGGGGACAGCGTCCTCGTCGCCGCGCCGACCGGCGCTGGGAAGACGGTCGTCGCCGAGTTCGCCGTCTACCTGTCGATGCGCCAGCCGCACGCCAAGATCTTCTACACGACCCCGATCAAGGCGCTCAGCAACCAGAAGTACCTCGAGTTCGTGCGCCGCTACGGCCAGAGCGAGGTCGGCCTGCTCACGGGCGACACGAATGTGAACTCGCAGGCCCGCATCGTCGTCATGACGACCGAGGTGCTTCGCAACATGCTGTACGCCGACAGCGACCTGCTCACCGACCTCGCCTACGTCGTGATGGACGAGGTGCACTACCTGGCCGACCGCTTCCGCGGCGCCGTGTGGGAGGAGGTCATCATCCACCTCCCGAGCGAGGTGCGGATGGTGTCGCTCAGTGCGACGGTGTCGAACGCGGAGGAGTTCGGCGACTGGCTCCAGGCCGTTCGCGGCGACACCGCCGTCATCGTTTCTGAGGAGCGGCCGACGCCGCTTTACCAGCACGTGCTCGTCGGCAATCGGCTGTTCGATCTCTTCTCGACGAAGGACGGCGACGCGGCCGACCGCGTGAGCCCCGACCTCGTGCGGGCCACGCAGGTGCGCGGTCGGCGCCAAGATGGGCGAGACCGCGTGCGCGGGCAGCGCGGCAGGGGAGGCGGCTGGCACGAGGGGCGTCACACCGGGCAGCAGCGCATGGGCAGGGCCGCGATCGTCGACCTGCTCGACGCCGAGAACATGCTCCCGGCGATCTGCTTCATCTTCAGCCGGGCCGCGTGCGACGACGCCGTCGAGCAGGTGCTCCGCAGCGGCATCAGGCTGACGACGGCGGAGGAGCGCGACGAGATCCGGTGGATCGTCGAGGAGCGCTGCCGCCGACTGCCGGACGGCGATCTCGCGGCGCTCGGCTTCGCCGGTTGGGTCGACGGCCTCGAGCGCGGCGTCGCCTCGCACCACGCCGGCCTCCTCCCAGCGTTCAAGGAGGTCGTCGAAGAGCTGTTCCAGCGCAAGCTCGTGAAGGTCGTCTATGCGACGGAGACGCTCGCCCTCGGCATCAACATGCCGGCGCGCACGGTCATGCTCGAACGGCTCGACAAGTTCAACGGCGAGTCGCGCGCGCAGATCACGCCAGGCGAGTACACGCAGCTCACGGGGCGCGCTGGGCGCCGCGGCATCGACACCGAGGGCCATGCGGTCGTGCAGTACCGCGAGGGCCTGCACCCGCAGGGCATCGCGTCGCTCGCGTCGCGCCGCTCGTACCCGCTCAACTCGAGCTTCCGCCCCAGCTACAACATGACGGTCAACCTGCTCGACCGGTTCGGTCGAGAGCGGTCCCGCGCGGTGCTCGAGTCGAGCTTCGCCCAGTTCCAGGCCGACCGCGCCGTCGTCGATCTCGCGCGCACGGCGCGGGAGCAACGCTCGTCGATGGCCGGCTATGAGAAGTCGATGATCTGCCACGTCGGCGATTTCGTCGAGTATTCGAGCATCCGCCGCAGTCTCACCGAACTCGAGAAGCAGCGCATCCCGGCCGACGAACCGCTCCACCACGACGCGCGCGCCCGTCGCAACTCGCGTCTTGCGGAGCTTCGCGAGCAGCTGCGTCACCACCCGTGCCACGCGTGTCCCGATCGAGAATCGCACGCGCGCTGGGCCGAGCGATACTGGCGGCTGCGCCGCGAGAACGAGAAGATCACGCGCCAGATCGAGTCGCGCACCGGAGCCGTCGCGGCCAGGTTCGACCGCCTGAGCGAGCTGCTCGTCGAGGTGGGGTATCTGCGCGAGACCGACGACGGGCCGCAGCTGACGACGCACGGGCACCTGCTCAAGCGCATCTACGGCGACCGCGACCTGCTTGTCGCCGAGTGCCTGAGGCGCGAGGTGTGGCATGAGCTCGACCCCGCGGCACTCGCGGCCATGGCGGCCGCCCTCGTCTACGAGGCGCGCCGCGACGAGGAGGACCCGCCGGAGCACATGCTGCCGAAGGCGCAGTTCCGCGACGCCATCGCGCGCACGCGTTCGCTCGGCGAGGATCTCGACGCGCTCGAGGCGCGACACGGCGTCGACCACACCAACGACCTCGTGCTCGGGCTCGTCCCCGCCATGTACCTGTGGGCGAAGGGTGGGCAGCTCGACGACGTGCTCGCACGAGCAGGGCTCGCTGCCGGCGACTTCGTGCGTTGGTCGAAGCAGGTGCTCGACCTGCTCGACCAGGTGCAGCAGGTGTCGACCGGCGGCATGCGCACTCGGGCCCGCGACGCCGTCGAACTCGTGCGCCGCGGCATCGTGGCGCACGCGAGCGTGAGCGAGTGACGACGGGCAGCCAAACGCGCGCGTCGCTCCACGAGCCACGCGCGCGCCGAGGGCGGATCACTCCGCACCGCACCCGCGCACCGCTCGGCATGGCGACGGCGGTCGCGACGGCGGCCGTCGGAGGCTTCGTGCTCTCGTGGGCGTTCCCGGAGCCGGGCTGGTGGGTGCTCGCGCCGCT
>JBQDJW010000251.1:0-2414 GCA_052086425.1 Pseudoclavibacter sp.
GGCGCTCGTCGTCGGCGGGGCGTCCGGACTCGGTGAAGCCGTCGCGCGACGGCTTCACAACGAGGGGGCGCATGTCACTATCGCCGACCGGGATGCGAAGCGGGGCGAGGCCATAGGGCGCGAGCTCGGCGATCGCGGGGCGTACGTCGAGGCCGACGTGACGGATGAGGCGGCCGTTGAAGAAGCCGTCTCGGCCGCGAACTCGGCAACGACCGACGGCCTCCGCATCAGCGTCATGTGTGCGGGGATACCGATCGTGCAGAAGACGGTGAGCCGAGGGGAGCCGGCGACGCTCGCCCCGTTCGAGAAGTCGATCGCCGTCAACCTGATCGGCACATTCAACGTGCTGCGGTTCGCGGCGGCTGCTATGGCCGCGAATGATGCGCTGGACGATGACGAACGTGGCATCTGCGTCAACACGGCCTCGATCGCCGCGTTCGATGGACAGGTCGGACAGATCGCGTACTCGGCGGCGAAAGCCGGCGTCGTCGGCATGACGCTTCCAGCAGCGCGGGACCTGGCAAAGCTCGGCATCCGCGTCAACACGATCGCCCCCGGCACGTTCGAGACGCCAATGCTCGCCTCCCTCCCCGACACGGCGCGCGAGGCGCTCGCGTCGCAGGTGCCGTTTCCGCACCGACTCGGCCGACCGGCCGAATTCGCCGACCTCGTCGTGCAGCTCGTGACCAACCGGATGATCAACGGCGAGGTCGTCAGGCTCGACGGCGCGCTGCGCATGCCCCCGCGCTGAGCGCGGCTCGCGGCGCGGCACTCGCGAACTTCAGGAAGGACCTTCAGTATGCAGAACATCACCGATGTTGGCCCAGACTCGCAGGACGTCTATTTACCACCCGATCGCGCGGGAACCGACCGCCCCCCGACGGCCGCCGACCGCATCCTTATCGATGAACTCTTCGCCCGGTACGCGTGGGCGATCGACACCGGCGACGTGGATGGCTTCGCCGGCCTCTTCGTGCCGGGTGCGGCGATCGAGGACACGGTCGTCAACCGTCGCTTCGACGGGCCGGACGGTCCGCGCGAATTCGCCGCCTACTTTCGCAACCGAGTCGTGTTTCCGGGCCGCCAACACTGGGTCGGACAAGCCGTGATGACCATGGTCGACGACGATACGTGCCACGTGCGCTCGTTCGGCATGGCGTCGCACCTCTACCCGACCGGTGCGAATTACTTGACGTACCTCGGCAGCTACGCCGACGAGGTCGTTCGTTCCGGCGGGGGCTGGAAATTCCGACAGCGCCGATACTTCGCCTGGCGGCGCGACACGTACCGAGGATTCGTGCACGACCTGGACGTGACGGCGTGAGCTTGGAGGGAGACAGCGTGAGTATGAAGGCCGCAGTCCTGCGAGAGATCGGTGGCCCGGATGCGGTGCACGTCGAGAACATCGATGTTCCGTCGGCCGAGGATGAGGTACTCATCCGTATCAGGGCTGCCGGACTCAATCGTCGCGACCTGTTCATCACCTACGGACAGTACCCACGCATCGAGTTGCCGTTCGTCGTGGGCTCAGACGGCGCGGGCGAGATCGTGCGACTCCCGTCCGGCGCAGCCAGCGACCTCCGTGTTGGAGATGACGTGATGATCCTGCCGTCGTTCGACTGGGGCGACGACCCTCGCGTGCAGGCGCCGAACTTCACGACGCTCGGCATGCCGCGCGACGGCACGTTCGCCGAGTACGTCTCGGTGCCCGCCGAATACGTCTTCCGCATGCCTCCGCATCTGAGCCACGCCGAGGCGGCCGCGTTCCCGCTCGCCGGCCTCACCGCCTACCGCGCTCTCACGACGCGCGGGGGCGTGCGGCCGGGTGAGACCGTCCTCGTGCCTGGCGCCGGAGGGGGCGTGGCGAGTTTCACTGTCCTCTTCGCCAAAGCGCTCGGAGCGAACGTCGTGGTGACCTCGCGGAGAGACGACAACCTCGAACTGGCGAGATCGCTGGGTGCGGACGCCGGCATCAACACCACCAGCGAGGGCTGGACGAAGCAGCTCAAGGCCGAAGTCGGCACCGTCGATCTCGTCATCGACACGATCGGCGGGCCAATGCTTCCCGACCTTGTGCGCGCCGTGCGCCCCGGCGGGCGCATCGTGTCGCTCGGGGCGAGCGCTGGTCCCGTTCCCGAGCTTGTGATGCCGATGCTCTTCCTCAAGCAAGTCGACGTTCTCGGCACATCAATGGGCACCGCCGCCGAGTTCGAGCGAATGCTCGACCTGATCCGCGAGTCAAACCTCCGACCCCTTGTTGGGTCGAGATTCGCGCTCGACAACGTGGGGGAGGCCATGAAGGCCATGGAGTCAGGGGCACCAGCCGGAAAGATTATCCTCGAGCAATGACGCTTGAGCAGGAACTTCATGCAAGGAAGTCGGCACCGCCGCTGCGCGCGAGTGAGCGCGTTTAT
>JBQDJW010000251.1:2424-5110 GCA_052086425.1 Pseudoclavibacter sp.
AGATCCTGCACGAGGAGATCGTGACTTGGCGTCTCGAGCCGGGCACGCTGCTGAGCGAGGTGGATCACGCCGAACGACTCGGCGTCTCGCGCACGCCGCTGCGCGAGGCGCTGCGTCGTCTCGCGGCCGACGGTCTGGCCGTTCCAGGCAAGGGCCGCACGCTCATGGTCTCTCAGCTCAGCGCGCACGACGTCCGACACCTCTTCGAGCTCCGCGAGGCCCTCGAGACCCAGGCAGCGCGGCTCGCGGCGCGTCGCGGCGACCCCCTGACCTTCGTCGCACTACGGCAGCGCTTCGCCGATGCCTCCACCCTGCTTCGGGACAACGACCCGGTACACCGGTCGTATTACGACCTCGTCGCCGATTTTGACGAGGCGACTGATGCTGCGATGGGCAATGCCTATCTACTGCACCAGATGAAGCAAGTTCGAACGCACGTGTTGCGGGCTCGACGGTTTTCTCGTTCCAACACGGATCGCCTCACTCAGGCGGCGCGCGAGCACGCTGTCATCGCCGCGGCCATAAGTGAGCGCGACGAGTTACTCGCAGCGCAGGCCACCGCAGTGCATCTTCGCGCAAGCCTCGACAACATCCTCTCGCAATTGGAATGACGCTAGGGACGACGAAGCAGGTGGTGTGCCACCAGTCACACACGCACCGAAATTCAGGTCGGTCACTTCACCTCACCTGATCGTTCGGGTCGGCGAACACACCTCGATTGGTCTCCGTCCGCTCGATCGCCGCCAGGGCATTCTGCAAACTGCGGTGCAGGTGCACGTGCGTCGCGTGGCTCGCGAGGGACGCGTCGCCGGCGACGATCGCGTCGATGACGAGCACGTGTTCGGTTGCGGCCTCGCGGAGGCGCTCCGGGTTGTGCTTCGCGAGGCGGCGGATACGCGCCGAGTGGAGGCGCACGCTCGCGAGGGCCTGGCGAAAATCGTCGTTGCCGACCGCGTCGTCGATGGCTGCATCGAGCTCGGCGATGAGCGCGAACGACGCTTCGACCCCGGCCGACCCGCCGCGCAGCAGCTCGGGGACGTCGTCGAACCTTGCGCGCAGATCGCGGAACACCTCGCCGTCACGCCGTTCGGCGGCAAACGCGGCGGCACGCGACTCGAGGGCCTCGCGGAGCTCGTACAGGTTGCGGATGCGGTCGGCGTCGAGCCCGCTCACGACCAGCGTGCGGGGTGACCGCTCGGTGACGAGCCGCTCGGCGAGCAGCCTGCGGAGCGCCTCGCGCACTGGGGTTCGCGAGACGCCGATGCGGGCGGCCTGCTCGACCTCGCCGAGCACCGTGCCCGGTGCGATGTCACCGTCGAAGATGGCGTCGCGCATGGCGACGTACGCCCGTTCGCTCGCTCGCATCCGACCTCCTCGCATCGTAGCCAGAATTGTATGCATACATGGACTGCCGCCGCCCATTTCCGCGTATTTCGTGTCATAACGTATACATTCATTCCCGCGACGGCCCTGAAACGTCCCGCTCATCACCAGGGTCCGGGGCTACCGTGGGCCGCACCTCGACCGCAATGACGTGGACCGAGGCGAGGAGGCATCCGCCATGCTCGCGAACACACCAATGGGCGGGCGCTGGCCCGTACAGGCACGCACCACCCGGGGCGACGTGCGGGTCGCAGTTCGGCCCCCGACTCCGATCGCCGGGTCGAGCACGGGACTGGACGCCCCACCACACGCGGCGCTCACCGCGACGACAGCATCCGTCGGGACCGCGTTCCCAGACACCGACTCGCGCGGCACCGCGACCTCGTTCGACACGTTCGCACCGAGCAAGCGAGCCGAAACGCTGCCATCGCCTGGAGGCCCGGGTGACGGACCGGAGGTTCCGATCGATCGCGGCGGAGGCGGTGGAGGCGGCGGCGGAGGCGGCAACGGCGGAAACGGCGGGGACGGATCAGGCGACGGCACGGGCGGCGACGAGCGCGGCGGCATGATGCTGTGGGTCGCGGTCGTGCTCGCGGCGATCGCGATCACCGCCCTGCTGCTCGCGATCGTGCTGTTGGTGCGCCCGGCAGGGAGCGGGGACCTGAACGCCGGCGCGGGCCCGGTACTCGAGACGACCGTGAGCCGCGAAGCGACCGCGAACTCCGAGACGACCGTGAACGTCTCGAGCCCTACGGTCGCCGAGGCGCCGGTTGCCCCTGATTCAGCCGCGATCACTGTCCCACCAGCGCCCGCACTTCCGGATGCGCCCGCCGGGATACGCGAGGCCGATCACCCTCCTGCCGGCGCGACCGCCTCGCGGCGCTAGCATGCCCGCATGGCCGAGCCAGCAGCATCCGCACCAATGCACGTATCCGACGCCCAGCCCACCGACGTCGCCTCGCATGAACCCGTCACCTCGCCCGTGCCCGACGCATCCATGACGCCAGCCGATTTCTTCGCGTTTGCGCGCCACGTGCTGTTCGTGCACGCCCACCCGGACGACGAGACCCTCTGGGCCGGCAACCTCCTGACCGAGTTGGTCGACCGCGGCTCGAGGGTGTCGCTCGTCACGACCAACCGTGGCGAGCTCGGCCAGGTCGTCGACCCCGGGCTCGCGCACCTGTTCGGCACTGACGGGCTCGGTCCGCAGCGCGTCGCCGAGCGCACAGCTTCGCTCGCGGAACTCGGGGTGGGCGATCAGGCGTTTCTGGGCACGGCGCCGGCGCGAGCTGCCGGGCTCCCA
>JBQDJW010000252.1:0-5109 GCA_052086425.1 Pseudoclavibacter sp.
CCGATCTCGACGGCCTGCTCGCGGGCGCCGCGGGCGACGGAGCCTCCGTCGCGGATGTCTTCGTGCACCTCGCGTGGGAGAAGGGGTTCGCGCACAACGCACCCGAGCACCTGCTGCGCTTGAGCGACCACTACCGCGTCCTGCGCCACGTCGCCGAGGCCGGCGTCTCGCGCCTCGCCGTGCTCGGCACGATGCACGAGGTCGGCTACCACGAGGGCGCCATCGTCGCCGAGACGCCGACCAACCCGCTGTCGCTCTACGGCATCGCGAAGGATGCGCTGCGCCGCTCGGTCTTCGCGTCGCTCGGCGACCTCACCGACCTGCTGTGGCTGCGCGCCTACTACATCTACGGCGACGACCGGAACAATCAGTCGATCTTCACGAAGCTGCTCGAGGCGGCCGACGACGGCACGGCGACGTTCCCGTTCACGACGGGCACGCGCCAGTTCGATTTCATCCGAGTTGAGGAACTGGGTCGGCAGATCGCGGCCGCGTCGTCGCAGTCCGACGTGACCGGCGTCATCAACGTCTCGACGGGAAAGCCCGTATCACTCGGTGCCCAGGTCGAAGCGTTCATCGTCGAGCACGAGCTCGAGATCGAGCTCGAATACGGGAAGTTCCCCGATCGTCCCTACGATTCGCCCGTCGTCTACGGCGACGCGAGCGACATCACGCAGATTCTCGCGGCCGACGGTCAGGGCGCGGCGTAGAGACCGGCGCGAGAGCAGATCGCGTTTCGCGCAGCTCTGTTCGCGTTCGCACGATCTCGCCGACGACGAGGGGCATGACGAAAAACGCGGCGAGCACGCTGCCGAAGGCGACCCAGACGAGCAGGGCGATGCCCGGGTCGGCGATCGAATCGGCGCGGTGGCCGACCCACACCAGACTCGCACCGAGACTCGCCAACGCCACGACCACCGCGGCGAGCCGATGACGGGCCAACGCGGCCAGGGCGAAGATCGCGACCATCGGCGGAAGAAACATGCCGAGCTCGTGATCACGCAGCGCGAAGACGAGATATGACGCGGTCGCAATCGCCGCGGCCGTGCGCGGGAAGCGGCTGAAGAACATCAGCGCACCGCACCCGACGACCACCATGACGAAGGCGAGCACATCCGCCGGCCTTGTGGGGCCCCACCCATCGACCGGCGCGAACGGGGTGCCGAACACAGTGCCGAGCGTCGCACCGAGTTCGATGATGAGAACACCAAGCGCGCTGATCGTCAGTGCCCGCGTGCGACGCCTCATACCCACACCACCGCAACGGCGACGTCGATCATCCCGAGTCCACCGGCGAGGTTGAACAGGGGACGTATCGAGCCGGCATCCGGCCCCCGCCGGCGTCGCACGATGATCGCGGCGACGAGCGCGGCGAGGGCGATGACCGCGATGCCGAGTTTGACGATCATCTTGATCTCATCGACGTCGAGTCCTTGGAGCATTCGCGAGGCGATCAACGCGTTGCCGGTGACGACCTGGACGATCGCGCCGGTGAGCATCACGCGCAGGCGAGGCGAGCGCCGTCCACGGAGCTGCATGAGGAACGGGCCGATCAGTGCCGCGAGACCTATGAAGTGGGTGATCAGCAGCACGAGACGCGCGATTTCGAGAACGGGCATGACTCTCCAGGGATGATCGAGGGGTAGGTGAGTATTTACTCACCCCTTAAGATGCCAGCGTGTCACGATCCCCGTCAACCTCGCCATCCACATCGCCAGACGATGCGCGGCCGGCACCCGAACGCATCCTCGACGCGGCGGCGACCATCATGCGCCGAGACGGGCTCGTGCGCGCGACCACGAAGGAGATCGCGCGCGAAGCCGGCTGCTCGGAAGCGTTGCTCTACAAGCATTTCCCAGACAAGCGGGACATCTTCCTGCGCGTCCTGACCGAGCGCTCACCGCGCTTGGAGATCGCCGGCGAGCTCGCGGGCGACGGTACCGTCGACGGAAACCTCGAACGCCTCACGGCAGACCTCTTGGCGTTCTACGAGCAGGGTTTCCCGATCGCCGCATCCGTGTTCAGCAGCGCCGACCTTTTGCGCGCCCACCGCGACGCCATGGCGCAACGGGGCGTCGGCCCGCGTGGACCGTCATCGCTCATCGTCAGATACCTCGACGACGAAGTCCGCCTCGGCCGACTCGCGAGTGTCGACACCGACGCCATCGCCCGCTTGATCACCGGAGCCGCCCTCCACGAAGCATTCCTCGCGACCTACGCGGGTGAGCCGATCACCGACCGCGCCGGTCTCGCCCGCCGCCTCATCGCGGCTCTGGGTTTGCCGCACTAGGGGGCGCAGTCATTGCGGCATGGACGGCGAGGCGGATTGTCTCGACCTCGACCTCGATCCGCACCGTTTCCGCGGGCAGGGCCCGTTCCATCACGAGGCCGTTTGCCACGGTCAGCAGGAATCGTGCCCGCTGCTCAACGCCCCCTGCAGGAATCGCTCCCTCGTCGACGAGCACGGTCAGCCACCGCTCGATCAGGTGGCGCCCCAACCGCTCGAGCGCGAGATACGACACCGCCGCATCTTCCGAGGGGGGTGATGCCACGTACGCCTCGTACAGCGCACCCCATTGTTCTCGAGCACGACCACCGACGCCCACCTCCGCGAGCATCAATCGAATGCTCGCCACAAGGCGCTCTGCCGGAGTCAGCGAGCGATCGTTGATCGGATCATCAGGGATATCGAGGTCGTAGAGCCCGGCGACGACGGTGTCGATCAGCTCTCGCTGCGTGGGGAAGAAGTGCCGAAGCGAACCCGTGCTCACCTTGGCGCGTGCGGCGACGGCGCGCACGCTCAAGCGCGCGGTCGGGTTCTCGCCGAGCATCGTCGCCGCTGCGATCAGAATCTTGCTGCGAGTTCCCGGTTCCTTCGATTCAGCGTTCATGTCCGCCCTCCTGAGAACCGAAATCTAACACAGTGTGATAACTTGCCCTCGCCTATATCACAGTGTACTAGTTCAGATTTAAAGGTGGAGCCACATGCAGTTCAACGGTCGGCGGTTCCGCCGGGTTCGCACCGGATCCGGTGAGCCCCTGCGGCGAGTCCGTTGGTGGCAGATGTTCGGCAGGTCGGTGCGCACGATCGACCTGCCATCGCTCGACGGCAAAGAATCCACCTACGCGGTCGAGGTGCGCCACGCCGGTGACATGACGGACGGCGAGATCAGGGCGCGCCTCTACCTGAACGGCGCAATGCACTCGTATACGAAGCTGCCGGCCCGCTTTTCGGTCCCAGGGGGCCACATCGAGGTCGCCGTCAACAGCTTCGGGCTCAAACGCTGCCACTACGTGCGCGCGGCCAACGGCAGCGAGCAGCAGTTGACTCCCGACCCCGCTTCCGCAGAAGGGCGTCGCGCCCGGCTGCACCGCACGCATCCAGGCATGAGCCGACTCGTCGGCATTGTCTCAACCACGCTCGTCCTCGCCGGCCTGTGCGTCGAAGTTCCGCAGATCATTGAGCAGCTCTCGCAGATCCCACCCATCGCCGACTCGATCGGCGTGTTCATCTCGCCCGTGCGGCTCCCGCTCCACATCAACGTGCTCATCGGACTCGCGGCCGTCATCGGCAGCATGGAGCGGGCTCTGCGGATGCGATCGAGCTGGATCGACGAGCTCGCCAGCTAGACCGACGAACGGACACCGTCATCTCCAACGCGCGTCCGATGGCCCCCTCGCCCCTCGTCCGCGCGTGCACTTCTGGCGACAGCCATTCCAGATCATCGGCAAGAACAAGCGCGCCTACCTCATCATCAATCGGCGCGGCGACGCCCGCCTGGCAGAAAAAATCCCGGACCGCGACTCGTTCGTAACGAAGTCGCGGTCCGGGACCGTTCGTGCGCGAAGGGGGACTTGAACCCCCACGCCCTAATACGGGCACTAGCACCTCAAGCTAGCGCGTCTACCAATTCCGCCATCCGCGCGGGCGATACCTGCGCGCTTTACGGCGCGCTGGCACGAGGAAGAACGTTACCAGGTTTCACCGCCGGACAAAATCCCTCGACAACCGGGCGCGTCGCACGCGTGTCGCGCGTCGAGCATCCGGATGTCCCTTTCTCCGCACCGCACAGGGCCACGTGCCGCGCACCGTCGGAGTACCGTTGGGGGCATGACGCCCGACGCCCACGCCACGCCCCAGTCCGTCCTCGACGCCGATGGTGCCGACCTCACGCAAGACCGCACGGTCTTGCTGACGCAGGAGCTCATCCGCATCGACACGACGAACTACGGCGAGGGGCGTTCCAAGGGCGAGGAGCCGGCCGCCGAACTGCTCGCGTCGCGCCTCGAGGCGATGGGACTCGAGGTGACGCGGTTCGACGCGGCCCCCGGCCGCCGCAGCATCGTCACCCGCGTGCCCGGCCGCAACCCCGACAAGCCCGCGCTCGTCGTGCACGGCCACACCGACGTGGTTCCTGCCGACCCGGAGGCCTGGACCGTCGACCCGTTCGCGGGCGAGATCCGCGACGGCATGCTGTGGGGGCGCGGCGCGGTCGACATGAAAGACATGGACGCCATGATCGTCACGGCGCTCGAAGACCTGCACGCCGAGGGCCGGCAGCCCGAGCGCGAGCTCATCGTGGCATTCTTCGCCGACGAGGAGAGCGTCGGCGTGTACGGCGCGAACGCGATGGTTCGCGAGCACCCCGAGTACTTCGAGGGCGCCACCGAGGCGATCAGCGAAGTCGGCGGGTACTCGATCACGGTCGCAGATCAGCGTGCGTACCTGTTGCAGACAGGGGAGAAGGCACTCGCCTGGATCAAGCTGCACGCCCGCAGCGAGGCCGCCCACGGCTCGCGCGTCATCACGCCCCACGACAACGCCGTCGCCCGCCTCGCCGCGGCGGTCGCCCGCATCGCCCAGCAGGAGTGGCCGGTACAGCTCAACGCGACGACGACCGCCATGGTCGAGGCGATCGCCGAGATCCTCGGCGTCGAGCCCGAGGAGCGCACACCAGACGAGTTCGTGCTCGCGACGGGCAAGAGCGCGGGCTTCCTCACGGCGTCGCTCCGCACGACGTCGAATCCGACGATGCTCCAGGCCGGTTACAAGCACAACGTGATCCCCGAGTCGGCGACGGTCGCGATCGACGTGCGCCCGTTCCCCGG
>JBQDJW010000253.1:0-3965 GCA_052086425.1 Pseudoclavibacter sp.
GGGGGGCCGGCGTCTCGAGCGACATGGCAGGCCGAGGGGGCGACGTCGGGCGAGCGGTCGCCGCGCCCGGGCCCTGGTGGACGACGCTCGCCGTCCGAGTGATTGTGACCGCCGACACCGGCTCGGCGGGTGCCGGCGGGTTTTTGGCGTCGGAGGCGGCGTCCGCGTCCGGCGCGTTGGCGTCGGCAGTTGCGCCGAGGTCTATTTCGGCGTCGGCGTCGGCGTCGGCGTCGGCGTGGGCGTCTGCGTGGGCGGGGGCGTCTGCTTCGTCCGCGTCCGCGTCCGCGTCGTCGGTCGAGGCGTCGGGGGCGGCGGAGGCGACGGTGTCGTCGTCGCCGGCGTCCTCGTCGTCGCCGGCGTCCTCGTCCTCGTCCTCGTCCTCGTTCTCGTCGTCGAAGTCGGCGTCGGGTGCCGAATCGGTCTCGGTGCGGGGGGATTCATCGCCGGGAGTCGATGTCTCGTCGTCGGTGGCGAGCGGCCGGGCAGCTGTCGGGGCGGACGCGGGGGAGCTCTCGTCTGTGGCGGCAGACTCGCTGGGGGTCGAGTTGCGTGTCATGCCTCAAACCTACGTGGTCACGGCGAAGACGATCCCGATGTTTCCCCGCTCGACACCTCGTCGCCGAGCAGCCGCTCGACGGCCTGCCGGTGCAGTGCCGGATCGGGCGGCGGCATGCCGACGATCTGCCCGAGGTAGACGCCGTCGCCCATGAGGCGCACGATCTCGGCCTTCACCGGGTCGCCGAGCTCGGCGACGAGATGGTCGTCGTACGCGTGCATGATGCGCACGAACGCGTTCTGGACCCCGCTGTATGCGCCGTCGGCGCCGCGCATGACCGCCATGAGCGACCGGGCGAGCGCGACATCGGTGTCCGTCGATGTATCCGCCGGCTCGAGATACCAGCGCGCGATCGACACGCCTTCTGCGATCGCACGCTGCAGCTGCTCGTCGACGCGGGCGCCGAGGCGCTCGACGGCGCCCAAGAGAAGCTGCTCCTTGGCGGGGAAGTGGTAGAGCAAGCCGCCCTTCGACACCTCGGCGCGGGCGGCGACGGCTTCGAGGGTGATGGCCTGCGCCCCGTCGGCGAGCAGGATCTCTTCGAGCGCGTCGAGAATGCGGTCTCTCGTTCCCTCGGCCATTCCGCGAGTCTATCGAGCGAGCGGCCTGCGCCGTGTCCGTGATCTCGCGCCACTCGGCGCGGCGCACCTGAAACCCGGGGCGCGCGGGCGCCCATTCGCAGGGTCCATCGGGCAACGGGCCGGCGACGTTCCTGAACGGTCGGCCGGGCGACCCGCCGGGCGTACGCTTGCTCGGTGACCGAATCCTCGCAGCCCGCACCGAGCGGCGAGGCGTCGCTGGTCCGCGTTGTGGTCGTTGCGCTACTGCCGACACTGCTTTTCTCGATCGGCCAGGGCGCGATCATCCCGATCATCCCGACCGTCGCCTCGTCCATGGGCGCCGGTATCGAGTTCGCCGGATTCATCGCCGGGTCGATCATGATCGGCCAGACTTTCGGCAACATCCCAGCCGGCCCCGTCGTCTCCCGCATCGGCGAGAAGTGGGCGATGGTCGCCGGGTCAGTGCTCGCGGTCGCCGGCACGCTCGTGTCGACCTTCGCGGTCAATACGTGGATGCTCCTCGCCGGAATTCTGATCATCGGCTTCGCGAGCGCGATCTTCGGGCTCGCCCGCCACGCGTTCCTCACGACGTACGCGCCCATTCGCTACCGGGCGCGCGTGCTCTCGACGCTCGGCGGCACGCTTCGCGCCGGCCTGTTCGTCGGCCCTCTGCTCAGCGCGGCGATCATCGCCGTGACGGGACTCGCCCAGATGTCGTTCTGGATCTTCGTCGCCTGCACGGCGATCGTGGTCGTCGTCGTGCTCATCACACCGGACACGAGTGATCTCGCACCCCACGCCGGCGCCGCGACCGGGTCGATCCCGACGGTCGACGAGGCCGGGCCGGTCGCGACCGAGCCGGCGATCTCCGCGGAAGAACCGAGCGACGTCGTGCCCGCCGGGGCACCGCCGGCCGGCGCCGCGTCGGCAGGCAGCGGCCGCGAGGGGGAGCGCGAGCACACCAACGTCTGGTCGGCGCTGCGCGAACACCGCGGCGTGCTTCTGCGCCTCGGTGTCGGCGCCGGCATCACGAATCTGCTGCGCGGCGCCCGCAACGTGGTGCTGCCCCTGTGGGCCCTCTCGATCGGCCTCGACGCCTCGTCGACCGCGCTCGTGATCGGCATCTCGGGCGCGATCGACTTCGCCCTGTTCTTCACCTCTGGCTGGATCATGGACCGCTTCGGCCGCGTCTGGTCGGCCGTTCCGTGCATGGCGGGCCTGGGTATCGGGCTGCTCGCCCTCGCATTCCTGCACGACGTGCCGAGTGCGATCGGCTGGTTCGTCGCGATCGCGGTCTGGCTCGGCGTGTGCAACGGCATCGGCTCTGGCATCGTCATGACGCTCGGCGCCGACGTCGCGCCCAGGCGAAAGCCCGCCCCGTTCCTCGGGGCGTGGCACCTCATCACCGACGCGTCGAGCGCATCCGTGCCGTTCATCGTCGCGGGTGTCACGGCGCTGTTCGCGCTGCAGGCGACCGTCGCGACTCTCGGCGTCCTCGGGCTCGCAGGCGCGTTCATGATGGCCAGGTGGATCCCGCGCTACATCGCGCGGCCATAGCGGCAGCGGCCGAGGCGGCGGCTACGCCTCCATGCGGTCGAGGTAGTCGAGCAGCACGCCCTCGCGCATCGCCCACGGCGACACATCGAGCTCGCCAATGTCGAACGCGTTCATCACTTCTGAGAGCACGACGCCGCCGGCGACGATCTGGAACGACCGGTCCGACGTGATGCCCGGCAGCGCCTTGCGCGAGCCCGCGGGCATCTGCGCGAGGCGCGGCACCCACTCGTCGAGCTGCCACTTGCGCAGCGTCGTGCGGTCGTTGGCGCCGACGCCGTCGACAACCGAGCCCGCGAGGCGGGCGAGCGAGCGGATGGTCTTCGACGACCCGACGAACTGATCCGGGCGGCCGAACTTCGCGAATTTGCCCCGCGCATCCGAGATCATCTCGCGCGCGTGCTCGCGCAGTTCATCGAGCTGGCGCTCGCGGGGCGGGTCATTGTGCAGGAACGTGACGGTCGAGCGGCCGGCGCCGAGCGGCAGCGACATGGCGAACTGGGGCAGCTCGTCGTCGCCGACCGCGAGCTCGAGCGAGCCGCCGCCGATGTCGACGAGCATGATGCGGCCGGCGGCCCAACCGAACCAGCGCCGTACGGCGAGGAACGTCGTCGACGCCTCGCGCTCGCCCGGCATGACGAGCAGATCGATGCCGGTCTCGGCCTTCACCCGGCGCAGCACCTGCTTGCCGTTCTTCGCCTCGCGGATCGCGCTCGTCGCGAGCGGGATGAGGTCGTCGAGGTTGCTCTTCGCGATCATGCGAGCGGCGTCGTGCATCGCGGCCATGATCGCCTGGACGCCGTCGTCCGAGATCGACCCGTCGGCATCCAGGTATCGCATGAGTCGCAGCACGCTCTTCTGCGACGAGTGCGGAATCGGCCGGGCTCCGGCGTGGGCGTCGACGATGACGAGATGGACGGTGTTCGAACCGACGTCGAGGACTCCGAGGCGCATTCGCCCTACTGTAGCGGCGCGTCGTAAGCTATCAGGATGCACGGCGTCACTATCCGTCGGGCGACGACGGCCGATGTCATCGGCATCCACCGCCTGATCCAGCCCCTCGTCGACCGCAACATCCTGCTTCGCAAAGACCTCGTGGTGCTCTACGAGGCGGTGCAGGAGTTCCGGGTCGCCGAAAACGCCACCGGCGAGCTCGTCGCGTGCGGGGCGCTGCACGTGCTGTGGCTCGACCTCGGCGAGATCCGCACGATCGCGACGAGCGACACGGCGCGCGGTCAGGGCCTCGGGCACCTCATGCTCGAGAAATTGATGTCGGATGCCCGCGACCTCGGTCT
>JBQDJW010000253.1:3975-5108 GCA_052086425.1 Pseudoclavibacter sp.
TCTGCGACGCCTGTTCTGTCTCACCTTCGAGACCGACTTCTTCGGTCGGCACGGGTTCACGGCGGTCGACGAACAGATCGTCGACGACCAGGTGTTCGCCGAGATGCGCCGCTCGCCAGACGAGGGCGTTCACGAGTTCCTCGACCTGCCGTGGGTCAAGCCGAACACGCTCGGCAACACGCGCATGGTCAAAGTGCTCGACGAATAGCCGACGGGGCGTGCTCGCCTGAATTCTCGGGGTCCCGTTCCCGGTCGTTTACCTGCCGATTACCTTGCGCATCCGCCGATGTCGGAGGCCGCCACTACTGTGCGGGTACTTCCCAGAACATTCACGTGAGGCACCCATGAAAATCTCCCGCATCCTCGCCGTCGCAGCGGCGGCGGTCACGGTCGGCGCCCTCGGCGCGGCCGTGGCGCCGGCTGCACCGGCGAGCGCAACCCCCGAGGGCGACAACGTCGTCATCAACGAGATCTACGCGGTCGGCGGCTCGGCCGGCGCCCCGTTCACGAACAAGTTCGTCGAGCTCTACAACCCGACGAGTGTCGACATCGATGTGACCGGCTGGTCTGTGCAGTACCGCTCGGCGACCGGCACCGGCAACGCGAACGGCGTCGTCACCCTCGACGGCAGCGTGCCCGCGGGCGGCCACTACCTCGTGCAGGGCGGCTCGAACGGCTCGAACGGCGAGGCGCTCCCAGCGCCAGACGCGTCCGGCAACCTCAATCCGTCCGGCTCCAACGGGCTCCTGTTCCTCACGACGGACTCGGCCGCGGCCAATCCCGGTTCGGGAGACGTGGCCGGCAACGTCGTCGACCTGGTCGGCTACGGCAGCGCCAACACCTACGAGGGCTCCGCGATGGAAAGCCTCGGCGGCACGAGCGACCAGCGCTCCGCCGAGCGCACCGACGGTGCAGACACCGACAACAACGCTGCCGACTTCGTGCGCTCCGCGCCGACCCCGACCAACTCGGCGGGCGAGACGGCAGGCACCCCAGGCGAGCCCGAGCCCGAACCCGGCGACGCCGAGGCGTACGAGATCAGCGAGATCCAGGGCACCGGCATGGCGTCGCCCCTCGTCGACGCGAACGTCGTCACGACCGGCGTCGTGACGGCCGTCTACGCGACCGGCGGC
>JBQDJW010000254.1:0-5045 GCA_052086425.1 Pseudoclavibacter sp.
CGCGGCAGGCCGTCGCGTCTGGCGCCGCCGACTGCGTGCTCGCCCTCGGCTTCGAACAGATGGAGCCGGGCGCCCTCGCCGTGCGCTGGCAAGACCGCCCGAGCCCGCTGCAGAGTTTCGAAGACCAGGTGCGAGCGCTCGACCCCGATTCGGATGCGCCGATTGCGCCGATGCTGTTCGGCGGCGCCGGTCTCGACATGGCAGCGCGGTACGACATGGACCTCTCGACATTCGCGCACGTCGCGGTGAAGGCGCGCAAGCACGCCGCGGGCAACCCCTACGCGGTTTTCCGCGACCAGCTGACCCTCGACGATGTGCTCGCCTCGCCGCAGATCTACGGGCCGCTCACGCGCTACCAGTGCTGCCCGCCGACGTGCGGCGCCGCCGCGGCCGTGATCGTGAGCCCCGAGTTCGCGCGGCGACTCGACCGCACGACGGGTGTCGAGATCGTCGGCCAGGCGCTCCGCACCGACACCGCTTCAACGTTCGGCACCGACCGCATGAAGCTCGTCGGAGCCGACGTCACCCGCGACGCGGCAACGGCCGCGCTCGACGAGGCCGGCATGGAGGCGACCGACGCCGACGTCGTCGAGTTGCACGACTGCTTCACGACGAACGAGGTGCTCTCGTACGAGGCGCTCGGCCTGACGCCGGAGGGCACCGCCGAGCGATTCGTGCTCGACGGCGACAACACCTACGGCGGTCGCGTGGTCGTGAACCCGTCTGGCGGCCTTCTCTCGAAGGGGCACCCGCTCGGCGCCACGGGGCTCGCGCAGTGCGCGGAGCTCACGTGGCAGCTGCGAGGCGAGGCCGGGCCACGCCAGGTCGACGGGGCCCGAGTCGCCCTGCAGCACAACATCGGTCTCGGCGGGGCGGCCGTCGTGACCGTCTACCGCGCCGTCGATCGGGTTTGACGCGCCCGACTCGCCCGACGCGCTCGAACACCGCGACGATGCTCGTCGAGCGCCGACACCATCACGCCTCGCTGCGCCGGTCGATGCCCAGGGTGGCGACGAGGTCCTCGTGGAGTTGGAACCAGACTCGATGGCACGAGTCGACGTCGGTCCGGTCGACCCACTCGGGGCGCCCGAGCTCGGCGTTCTGCAGTGCCTGGTCGTAGCGGACCGCGTACCCGTCGAATCGGGTCAGGATGCGCGAAAGTCGCGTCACGAGCGGCGCGAGTTCGGTGCCAAGTGTGGCGAGCTCGTCGAGAATGCGCCGATCGCTGGCGCCGTCGGCGTGCGTGTTCTGGGCGAACCTGTCCGCGTCGGTCGGCGCGATCTGCCAGTCGGTGACGGCCCGAAGGAGCCGGGCGTTGAGCAGGAGGAACTCGCGATAGACGGCCGGGATCTCGCCGCCGGGATCGGCGGTACGTCGTTCCTCGGCGAGCCGGCGTTCGTTCTCGGCCTTGCCCGCATCGGTGAGCGACCAGCCGCCCAGGTCGGCGAACGCGACGTGCTGCACCAGGCCGTCTGCGTCGGCGGCGCGCAGCACCCGGAGCGTGTCCTCATGCCCGGTACCGAATCGAGCTGCGATCGCCGTGCTGTTCGCGAAGCCGAGCAGCCGCACCGCGTGGAGCATGAGCAGCTCGCGCCCCGATGAGCGGCTCATCGCCGCTTGTCCTGCTTCGCGGTGAGACGGTTCACGTACTGCTGACACGCCTGCGGGGAACGGAATCCCATCGCGTCGGCGATCTGCGCCCAGGTCAGCCCCTCGCTTCGCGCGGCGAACAGCAGTGCGACCTCCGCGGCCTCGACCTCGGCTCGGGCGGCAGGGAGCAGCGTTAGCGCGCCCAGCAGGTCGTCCGGCGCGAGGTCCGCCGAGCGGTACAGCGCGTACTGCGTCAAATCGACCGCGGTCGGTGGAATCGGGGATGGCCGCCACGGCCGCGGCTCCAGTCGCCCCGCACCAAGATTCACGAGCCGATCTTGCGCGTCGCGCTCGCGCTGCGCCTGCGCATGGTCGGCGCTCGCGGTGCCGGTTTCATCGTGCGTGCGTTCCATGTCGCACATCCTGCTACGCTCAACACAATGTTGTCAACATTCTGTTGTCAATGACCTGTTGTCAATGTTGTATTGAAGGCAGATGCGATGTTGTTCCTCCTCGCAAACGCGACCCTCACGTCCTGCGGCGGCAAGGCGGCAACGCTCGGCGTGCTGCTCCGCGAAGGGTTTCCGGTTCCTGACGGATTTGTCATTCCGTTCGGCGACGTCGCCGAGCATCCCGCGACGCGCCCGCAGCTTCGCGCCGCCGTCGCCAGTCAACTCGATCGACTGGGCGATCCCGTGGTCGCAGTGCGCTCGTCCGCGGCACTGGAAGACACGGCGGACGCGTCGGCGGCAGGCCAGTACGAGAGCGTCATCGGCGTTCGGGGCGCCGCCGCCGTGTGCGAGGCCATCGCGACGTGCCGGGCATCCGCTCGCGCCGCGAGGGTCGGCGACTACTGGCGTCGGTCCCGAGGCGATGGTCAGGATGCTCCACCCGGCATGGCGGTACTGGTCCAGCGGATCATCGAGGCCGACACGGCGGGGGTGATGTTCACGCCCGCGACCCCGCAGGGCCCGATCCGGATCGAGGCCGCCTGGGGCCTCGGACTGCCAGTCGTCGGCGGCACCGTGACGCCCGACGCCTACGAGGTGACGCCGGATGGGGCGATCACGGTTGCGCCAGGCCGCAAACGAACTCGCGTCGACCCGAACACCGACGGTGACGGCGTTACAACGAGCGCCGTCTCTGACGAGCGACAGACTGCACGGACACTCGACGATCGAACGGTTGAGGTGCTTGCGACGTTGGGGCGCCGAATCGCCGCGCGTCTCGGTCGCCCTCAGGACATCGAGTGGGCCGTCGCCGATGGGAACGCGTGGATACTGCAGGCGCGCCCGATCACCGCCGCCCTCCCCTCGCTCGTCACCCGAGCATCCGGCACCCGCACCGAAGCGCTTGTCGGGCGGCCCGGCTCACATGGCACGGTCACCGCGACGGCACGCGTGGTCCGCGGGCTGTCCGAATTCGCAACCGTGAATCGAGGCGAGGTCGTCATCTGCCCGTACACCGACCCGTCCTGGACGCCGTTGTTCAGCATCGCCGCGGGGGTGGTCACGGAGGCCGGCGGCGCACTCTCGCACGCCGCGATCGTCGCCCGCGAGTACGGCATCCCCGCCGCCCTCGGCGTCGCGCACGCGACGACACGAATCGCGACGGGCGAGACGATCACCCTCGACGGGACAGCCGGGACCGTCACGATCCACCCGTCGTGACCGTTCGCGCATCGATACGAAAGGAGACCGGGCATCCCGGACGAACCCGGTACGACCATGGCAACCAGATACCTCTACATCGCACGACACGGCGACGCCGACGTCTTCGGCACCCTCACCGACGCGGGCCGCGAACAAGCCCGCCGCCTCGGACAGCGCCTGGCGCACCTGCCCATCACCGCGGTCTGGCACTCGCCGCTCCCCCGGGCCGCCGACACGGCGAGGGAACTCGACATGCACCTCAGTGGAGCCACGCACATCGCCGAAGCCGCGGAGCTCATCGATCACGTGCCCTACGTTCCGCCTCGCGACGAGACTCCCCCGTCGTGGGTGCCGTTCTTCGACGGCGACGATCCGGGCGAGGCCGCGGCGGGCCATGCAACCGCGACGCGTCTCACCGAGCGATTCGCGAACGCGCCGAGCAACGAGGGAGACGTGCACGAGGTGCTCATCACCCACACGTATCCGATTGCCTGGCTCGTGCGAGACGCGCTCGGGGCTCCGTCGTCGCGCTGGCTCGGTCTCACCAGCGCGAACACGGCCCTGACCGTCATCGAGTACCGGCCGAGCACGCCGCCAAGCCTCGCAATGTTCAACGACATGAGTCACTTGCCCGCGGAGCTCCGCTGGACCGGGTTCCCCTCGGCATGGCAGGCCTGAGCGGGCCGGTATTCTGACAGGGTCCGGCTCGCAAGCGGATCAACCGTCCATCCGTCGACCTGCTCGCCGTCATCGGCACGCGGGACCTCGCCGACACCACGAACTGAGTGGTGCGCGGTGCGTGATGCCGGCGATCACGTTCGAACGCGAAGGGGCGTGTCCGTCCAGCTCGCCAGGAGGTCCAACGCCTGCCGAGAGGGTGACCCCGCCGGGGTCGAGTAGATATACAGGGCCTGGTCGCCGTCCGTTGGCAGGGCGAGGGTCTCGAAATCCACCGTCACCTCACCGACGACCGGATGCTGCAGTCGCTTCGTGCCGAAACTGCGCTGGTGGACGTTGTGTTCGGACCACCACGCGCGAAACTCGTCGCTCGCGAGCGACAGTTCGCCGACGAGCTGCTGCGTCGCCGGGTCGTCCGGGGTTCGTCCCGCGTCGAGGCGGAGCGCCTCGACGGCGTTCCACGCCTGCAGTTCCCAGTCGAGGAAGAGCGTGCGCGCCTCGTCGGACAGCAGCATCCATCGCGCGTAATTGCGATCGCGCCTCGGCATCCGCTCGAAGTCGGTGAACAGCGCCCGCGCCAGCCGGTTGGCCGCGAGGACGTCGGTGCGGCGGCCGAGGAGCATGGCCGGCTGCCCCTCGAATGAATCGAGGAGCTGAGAGAGGCCCGGCCGCACCCGCTGCACCGCGGTGCGAGCCCGCGAGCGCGGGGTCCCCGCCGCCTGCACGAGGTCGCGAAGGTGCATGCGCCCGGCCTCGTCGAGGTCGAGCGCCCGTGCGATCGCGCCGAGCACCTGCGCCGATGGGACGATGCGGCGGCCCTGCTCCAAGCGCGTGTAGTAGTCGGTCGAGACGCCCGCGAGCAGGGCGACCTCTTCGCGCCGCAGCCCGGGCACGCGCCGGACCCGGCCGTCGGCGGGCAGCCCCGCGCGCTGCGGGTCGATGCCGGAGCGCGCGCGACGGAGGAAATCGGCGAGCTCCTCGTTCGGCGTGGACATTCCTCGATGATCCCAGAGGCGCCCGCGCGGTGCGTGGGTCGCCGAGTCCTAGGTTGCCGCGGACGAGGACGAGCGATGCCAGGTATGAGCGCCCGAACGCCGAGCCCGCCCAGGACGCTTGATATGCCGG
>JBQDJW010000255.1:0-4757 GCA_052086425.1 Pseudoclavibacter sp.
ACAGTACTCGTGATCTCGCTCATCGCCTGGGCCGTGATATCGATCCTGGGGTTTGTCATCGAAGGCCTCGTGTGGCTCGCGATCATCGGCATCGTGTTGTTTGTCGGCACGCTGATCTTCGGATTCGTCCGGCGAGCTGCGCGTCGCGCCAAGCACTAACCAGACCGGAAGTGAAAGGTGCCCCCTCGCGGGGCGCGCGGTCCGCGGTGTGGGCCTGGTGCAGGAAGAGGCGACGTCGAACGTGGATTGCCGGAGGGGCTGGCCCAGCCGTTCACCGCCGACGCCGACAGGCTCGATGGGCCCACACCACGCATATGGCAGACCAGGCGGCCGCACGAGGCGACGCTTGCTAGCATTCGCCGCGTGAAAACCGACGAGAAAACGTTGAAGCGGGTGCACCAGATGCCGTTCGCGGCGGTCTACCCCCACTACGTCACCAAGGTCGGTCGCAAGGGCCGCACGACGGCCGAGTTGCGCGAGGTCATCACCTGGCTGACCGGTTTCGACGACGCGGCGATCGACCGTCACCTCGCCGATGAGACCCCGTTCGACGCGTTCTTCGCCGCCGCGACCCTCAACCCCAACTCGGCGCTGATCACCGGCGTCATCTGCGGGGTCCGGGTCGAAGAGGTTGAAGACCCGATCATGCAGCAAGTCCGCTACCTCGACAAGCTCGTCGACGAGCTGGCAAAGGGCAAGGCGATGGAGAAGATCCTGCGGGCGTAGGCGCGAACCGTCACCGGATGCGGAGGGCACGAATGCGCGCGAGCTCGGCGAGTGCGCATGGTCGGCACCTCCGGCCGTCGGCCGCTCCGTCGGGGCGCGCTCGCGGACGGTGCGTCGGCCCAACGGACCATCATCCGGTGAAGAGTTCGACGAGGACGGCGAGGCGCGCTTCCCTCGCGTCCGCGCGCAGGCGCCCGGCGCGATCGAGTTCGGCGAGCCCGTGGAGCGCGGACCAGAGCACTTCGGCGCGTGTCGGGTCACCGCCGACCTGTGCGGCGACCGTGGCGAACCCCCGCCGGAGCGGCTTCGGAGCATCCGACGTGGCGAATCGCAGCCCCGTCGCGCGGCTGAACATCGCCTCGTAGAGGGCCGGCTCGCGCCTGGCGAAATCGAGATAGGCGCGCGCGCCGGCCTCGAGGTGCGACGCCCTCGTTGCACGATCGGCGACGCCCGGACTCCCGAACTGCGCGGAGTCCGACGCCGCGTCTGGGCCGTCGGCCCCGGCACCCGCAGCGGTTACGGCTGCAACGGCGGCGTCCGTCGCGTCAGCGAGGGCGTCGAAGCCCTCGATCGCAGCGGCCGCCATGACGTCGCCCATCGAGGCGAAGTGCGAGTAGATGACGGGCTGTGTGAAGCCGATCTCGGTCGCGAGCCGTCGGGTCGTGACGGCTCGCCACCCCTCGGCCGCGGCGACCTCGCGGGCCGCGGCCACGATGCGGCGCTCGCGCTCGTGCTTCGCGGCTTCACCCCTGGCCGCACGACTCGTCTGGGCACGGACCTTCGCCGCGCCATTCTCGGCCGACCGAGCCTCCGCCGACTGACCGGGCGCCGACTCGGCCGCGGGAGCACGGCGCGCGGGCCCGCGGCCTTCGACATTTCCTGACACGCCCAAACCCTAGCAGTGCTAGCATCCGGGAATACCTAGCAACGCTAGCCTTGGAGGGCCAATGCAACTCATCGCCGTCATCGGCACCATCGCCACCGCACTGTTCATCACCGGCATCGGCCTCGGCTACCTCATTCGCCCAACGGCCATGGCGCCGTCGTTCGGCTTCCGCGACGTCGCGCCGGCGCACGATCCGTTCTGGAACGTCAAGGGCGTGCGCGACGTCGCCTCCGGCGTGATTGTGACTGTGCTGCTGCTGTTCGGGAACCCCCTCGTCAACGGCGCGGCGTTGCTCGCCGCCGCACTGATCCCCCTCGGCGACATGCTCGTCGTGCTGGCGAACGGCGGCAAGAGAGGCACCGCCTTCGGCGTGCACGGCGCTTCGGCGGTCATCGTCGCCGCCGTCGGCGTGTGCTGGCTGCTCGTTTGACGCGCGCGACGAGAAAATTCACCTCGCAGGCAAGAACTTGTCGTCAAGATGTCCTTGGTGCGCGCTGCCGCTCGTCTCTGTCATGAGCGGGTGCACCGAGCCCCCGCCGACCGAAAGGACCGAGTCATGCAGTACCTTCTCATCCTCGCCGCAGACGAATCGAAGTACCCCGCCGACGGTTCGCCCGAGCAATTCGAAGAGATGGCCGCCTGGGGCGAATTCTCCCAGCAGCTCGTCGAGGCCGGCGCCATGCGCGGGGGCGAAGCCCTCCAGCTCGCCGACACCGCGACGAGCGTCCGCGTGCGCGACGGCAAGCCCGTTGTCACCGACGGCCCGTTCGCCGAGACCAAGGAAGCGCTCGGCGGCTACTACCTCATCGACGTCGAGACGATCGACGAAGCGATCGAGTGGGCGAAAAAGGTGCCGATCGTGTCGTACGGCACCGTCGAGATCCGCCCGATCGTGGTCTTCGACGAGGCGGAAGCCCCCGCAGGCACCACCGCTGCCGCGCAGGCGTAGCAGCCACGACGCATGCCAGACGCAGAGGTCGCCGGCGTCTTCGCCGAGCACTGGCCCCGCCTCGTGGCCGTGCTTGCACGGGACATCGGCGACCTCTCGCTCGCGGAGGACTGCGCGCAGGACGCATTCGTCGAAGCAGCCGAGCGCTGGCCCCGCGACGGAACGCCCGACAATCCGGCGGGCTGGCTGTACCGAACAGCCCGCCGGCGTGCGATCGACCGCATCCGCCGCGACCTCGCGTTCGCCGAGCGCATGCCGCTCATCGCGCAGCCCGAATCGACCGGCGTCGACGACGAGGTCCGGCCGAGCCGCGGCCGAGCATCGGCGCCTCGCCGCGGGGGCGTCTCGAGCAGTAAGACCACCCGCGACGGCGTCGCGGACGATGCCGACGACGCCCTCGTCGGCATGATCTTCGGATGCTGCCACCCTGCGCTCGCGAATGAGGTCAGAGTCGCGCTCACGCTCCGCTACGTCGCGGGTCTGACAACCGAGCAGATCGCGCGCGCATTCCTCGTTCCGACCGACACCATGGCGAAGCGGCTGACGCGGGCCAAGCGAAAGATCGCGGCATCGCGCATCCCGTTCGCCGTGCCGGCGCCCGACCAGCTCGGCGAGCGCCTCGACGCTGTGCTCGGCGTCTTCTACCTGCTCTTCACCGAGGGTCATGCGAGCCGCGACCACGCCGAGCTCGTTCGCGGCGACCTGTGCGACGAGGCGCGCTGGCTCGCGGCGCTGCTCGCCCGCCTCCTCCCCCGCGAGCCCGAGGTGCTCGGGCTCGCCGCGCTGCTCGCGTTCACCGACGCGCGCCGGACAGCTCGCCTCCGGCCCGACGGACGCCTCGCGCTGCTGGAAGACCAAGACCGCGCCAAATGGAATCGCGACGACATCGAACAGGGGCACGCGCTCCTGCAGCGCGCGGTCGAGCTCCGCCGTGTCGGCCAGTACCAATTGCAGGCGGCGATCGCGGCCGCCCACTCGTCCGCCGAGACCTACGACGAGACGCCGTGGCCGCTCATCGTGCGCCTCTATCGCCGACTCGAGGCGATGCATCCGACCCCCGTCATCGCCCTGGGGCTCGGCGTGGCCATCGCGATGGCAGAGGGCCCGGATGCGGGGCTCACCTTCATCGACCATCGCGCGCCCGCGAGCGCATTACCCGGGTATCCGTACCTTCCGGCGGCGCGCGCGAGACTGCTCGAGCGGCTCGACCGTCGCGCCGAGGCGCTCGCCGCGTATGACCACGCGATCGCGCTGCTGCGCGACGGCCCCGAGCGCGACGATCTCATCGATCGGCGCGCTGCGCTTCGGGCGGGCGGCGCGGTGCTCGGTTCTTCTGAGGGGTGAGCCCTTGGCAACCTCTCGTGACGCCGGCTCCGACGGCTCCTCGGGGTCGACATCCCCGACCTTTCAACGTGCGAAAACTCGCTCGCGCGCGCAGCGATACCGCGCGACGCTCGAGCGTGGGCCTCGCCGCCGAGCCCGCGCGAAGGAGGAGCGATGCTGCTGACCGACGAAGAGAAGCTGATGCGCGACGGATCGGAGGGCGACGCCACCGCCGCGGCCATGGACCTGCTCATTCGCTACGGGGAGGCGCTCGACGCCGAACGCCTCGTGCAGGTGCGCAACGTCGCGGGCACGATGACGCAGCCGTCGCCCGTCAAGCGCAAGCTCGTCGAGGAGGGCGGTTGGGCGAAGTCGTACGCGGTCATCAACCTCGACTGTGACGACGACCTCGAGATTCCGCGCATGAAGGTGCCGACCTGCCAGTTGCAGTCGGGGTTCGGCCCAGACTCGATCGGCACGGTGCCGTACCCGCCCCAGAACGTCGAGCTGCAAACCTCCGGCGAGTCGTACTTCGGCGCCCACGGCGTCAACATCCTCTCCACCTGCACGCCGTACCAGGTCGGCAACCTGCCGGTGCGCGGCGAGCACGTTGCGTGGATGGAATCGTCCGCCGTCGTGTACGCCAACTCGGTGCTCGGCGCCCGCACCAACTGCGAGGGCACCGCATCGACGGGCGCCGCGAGCCTCACCGGCCGCGTGCCGTACTGGGGCAATCACCTCGACGGTGAGCGCCACGGCGACGCACTGTTCCAGGTCGACGTGCCGACCGAAACGTTCCAAGACTGGGGCATGCTCGGCTACTTCGTCGGCGACAACGTGCAAGAGGGCAAGCCGGTCGTCGTCGGCGATGCC
>JBQDJW010000255.1:4767-5042 GCA_052086425.1 Pseudoclavibacter sp.
AAGCACTTCGGCGCCGCGACGGCGACTGCCGGCGGCGTCGAGCTGTTCCACATCCCCGGCATCACGCCCGAGGCCAACACCGTCGAGCAGGCCTTCGGCGGCGCGGCCGTTCCCGAACCCATCCACTACGGCGAGCGCGAACGCCGCTGGGCCTACGAAACGCTCAACAGCCAGGGCGAGTCCGACGAAGTCGACTTCATCCTGCTCGGCTGCCCCCACGCGTCGATCGATCAGCTGCAACGCGCGGCGGCCGCGCTCGAGGGCAAGAAGCTGAA
>JBQDJW010000256.1:0-5037 GCA_052086425.1 Pseudoclavibacter sp.
CCGACCATTTTGCGCGACTCGTCGCCGGCGACGTGCAGGGCGGCACCCGGCTCGGGCGTGACGCCGTCGAGGTCGAGCGCGACGATGCGGCGCGGCGGGTGACCGAGGTTGTGCACCTTCGCGACCGTCTCCTGCCCCCGGTAGCAGCCCTTCGTGAGATGAACGGCACTGCGCACCCAGTCGAGTTCGTGCGGAATCGTGCGCGCGTCGACGTCGCGGCCGAGTCGCGGTCGCCACGCTGCGATGCGCAGTGCCTCGAGCGCGTCGTTGCCCGCGAGCGGCCACGCGCCAGCGCCGGCCCGCCTGGCGAGTTCGGCAAGGGCCGGGCGCTCGAGCACGTGCAGGTCGAGGCGCCACGCGTCGCCCGGATACGGATCGGCCGACGCGTAGGTGACGCCGCCGAGCGGCGGGGCCGCCCACGGGTCGCGCCAGACGATCGGCACGCCGTTCGGGGATGCCGCGCCGAGGTCGGGGGCCCGCGACGCATCCCCGGGCGCCCCGCCGAGGGTCGCGACCACGCCGTATGACTCGTGCTCAGGCACGACGCGCACGTCGAGCATGAATCGCATGCGATTCAGCCACGACGCGAGCGATGCCGCGTGCGAGCCTTCGGTAATGAGCCAAAGCGAGACGCCATCTTCGAACACGGCGACCGCGTGCTCGAGCCGGCCGTTCGCGTCGAGCAACAGCGTTTCGGCGCTCTCGCGCGGCTGCATCTCCGCGAGCGACTGACTCGTCATGGAATCGAGCCACGAGCGGCGATCGGAGCCCTCGACGCGCAACACCGCGAGATGCCCCTGGTCGACGATCGCGGGGGTGTCTCCCCCCGCGGCCGCAAGGGGCCGCTGTTCGCCGACGAAGCCACCGTAGTGCGCGGGCATGCCCGCGTCGGGGCCCTCCCCCTCGACGGCTCCCTCGAGGTCGAGGAAGGGCGAGCGCGGGAGGTCGATGCCCTCCGAATCGCCCGAGGCCGTTGTGGCGTTCGTTCCGCCTGACTGCTCAGCCAACCTTCACCAACCTTCCTGATGCGTGTGATGCCAGTTCGCGACCGAGCGCCGCGATATCCCAGGCCCAGAGGAGCTCTCCGCGCACGAGCCCGTACATGCGGGTCGACGCGGTGTGCTCTCGAGCCCCGGGGCCGCGCACGACGGCGTCGGTCGCGAGGTCGATGCGGGCGCTGCGCACGGGACCGACGTAGAACTCGCTGACACCGCTCGAGTGCGCGACGGTCAGTTCGACTTCGAACGCCCCATCGTTATCGCGCAGCCGCTCGACCGCGTCGGCGTCGGCGTGCGTGAGAGCCGTCGTCGCCGGCAGGTAGCCGGGGCCGACATCACCTGCGTCGTGGGGTCTCGCGACGCGCCAGAAGCCGGTCTCGCTCGCAAGCGTCTGCAGTGCCTCGCGCTCGTCGTCGGCAATCGCGGTCACGCCGGCGATCGCCGCATCCTCGGGCGACGGCACGTCGCCGCCCTCGATCCAGAGGCGAGACGCGTACTGCAGGTACGGCATGCCGTCGTCCACGACGATGTCGACGCGCTGACGGAACGAGTGCAGTCGCACGTCGTCATCCGCGGCCGCGTACTCGACGACGCCGCTGCCCTCCCACGCGCCGACGAGCCAGGCGAGCGGGACGAGCTCTGGGGCGAGACCTGGGGGGAGTTCGAACATGCGGTGGATTCGGTGGGGACTTCGCCGCTTAGCTCTGGCCCTTGAAGAGGCGATAGACGACGACGCCCGAGAGCCACGTGATGGTCGCGATCGCGACGATGAGCAGGCCGGTGAACGTGACTTCGATGGCGAGAAGCGGATCCATGCCCCCCACTCTACTGCGAAGGTCAGGTGACCCCAACCATCGCGCCGCCCCCGAGCAGTGCGAGCACGACCGAGCCGACGGCGAGGATCACCAGCGCGCCGACGAGGCTCTCGCTCATGCGGCGCAGGAACCCCTGCGACTCCTGGAGCGACAGTTGCAGCACGCAGGAGAGGCAGATGAGCACGAGCATGAGAATCGACACCCATGTGAGGTGGCGCTCCGGCCCCGCGAAGAACGCCACGGCGACGATGCCCACGAGGGCCGCGATCCAGACGGTCGCGACGCTCACCCGATGTTTGGCCATTGGGCCATTCTCGCGCATCCGAATTTCGGCGGGCCGTGCCCTCGCTACAATTCCCCGCACAGGCACCAATGCGTGAGAGGACAGGTATGGCTGAGCTCTACGTTCTCTCATCCCAGCCACCAGAGGAGATGCTGCCGGGGCTCGCCCTGCTCTCGCACTCCGTGCGCGTCGTCCCCCCGTCGACGACCGGGGCCGCGCAGGCGGCCGGGGCCGACGCGATCGTCGTCGACGGCACGGTGAATCTCTCGATGGCCAAGCGCCTGTGCGGCGTCATCACCTCCATCGACGCCGAGATCCCCGTGCTCCTCGTGCTGGTCGATGGCGGCCTTCCTGCCGTGACTCGGGACTGGGGCGTCGCGGACGTCGTGCTGCAGAAGGCGGGCCCCGCCGAAGTCGACGCCCGCATCCGCCTGCTGCAATCGCAGGTGCAGGCGGAGGAGGAACCGCCGGGA
Source organism: Pseudoclavibacter sp. (assembly GCA_052086425.1). Classification (GTDB taxonomy): domain Bacteria; phylum Actinomycetota; class Actinomycetes; order Actinomycetales; family Microbacteriaceae; genus Pseudoclavibacter. The sequence goes on from JBQDJW010000256.1 coordinate 2,570, forward strand.
ATGATCCGGGTCGGCCACCTCTCGATCGACGAGCAGAGCTATACGGCCCGTTATCGCGACCGCGTACTCGACCTCACGTACAAGGAGTTCGAGCTGCTGCGGTACCTCGCGGCGCACCCCGAGCACGTCTTCACTCGCGAGCGGCTGCTCAGCGAGGTGTGGGGCTACGACTACTACGGCGGAACCAGAACGGTCGACGTGCACGTGCGGCGCTTGCGCGCGAAGCTCGGCGACCACGAAACGGTGATCGGCACCGTTCGCAACGTGGGCTACCGGCTCCTGCGAACGGCCGACGTCGACGAGGGAGGCATGGCGTGAACGAGCTCGAAACGCACGAGGGGGCTCGCGCGCACGCCGATGCGGTGCTGGCGCTCGCGCGCGCCGCGACGGATCGGGACGGCGCGGCCCCGTTCAACGACGACGCGCTGCTGCGGCTCGACGAACGCATGCTCGTCGCGGTTCGCGACGATGCCGGCGGGCTCGCTGGCGCGGCGCTCGCCCACGCGATCGACGAGGGCCTCGAAGCCGAGCTCGTCGTGCATCCGGATGCGCGCCGCCTGGGCCTCGGGCGAGCCCTCATCGGCGCCCTCGCCGAGCGCACGATCGCCGGCGACGACCTCGTGGTCTGGGCCCACGGCAACGGCGACGCGGCCCGCGCCCTCGCCGGCGCCGTCGGGATGCGCGAATCGCGCGTGCTGTACAAGCTCGGCCGCGAGGTGGTCGCCGGCGACGCCGACGCAGGCCCGGAGCCGGCGGGCATCCGCATCGATGCCTTCGCGCTCGGCCGCGACGACGCCGACTTCCTCGCGCTCAACGCGCGAGTGTTCCGCGACCACCCCGAGCAGGGCGCGCTTGATCAGGCCGGTCTCGGCGCGCGCGTCGAACAGGACTGGTTCGCGGCCGACGACTTCCTGCTCGCGCGCGACCGCGAAACAGGCGACCTGCTCGGCTACAACTGGCTCAAGATCGATGGCGGCGAGGGTGAGATCTACGTCGTGGGCGTCGCCGACGAGGCTGCCGGCCGCGGGCTCGGCCGTGCCCTGATGCGCGCGGGACTTGCCCGCATCCACGCCGCCGGGGTGCCGCGCACGACCCTCTATGTCGAGGGTGACAACGAGCGGGCCCTCGGCCTGTACCGGTCGCTCGGTTACGGCGACGACGCCGTCGACGTGCAGTACCGGCGCACCGTCGAGAACGCCTCTCCGGCCGAATAGTCGGTACCACGCGGGGGCGTTGGGCGGCCCGGCGCGTCACCGAAACGAAAACGCCGCCCGCTACGATTCGACATCCCGGGCCGCCCAGGACGCGGGGGACGAATCAGACAGGGAGACCGCCATGGATTCGCAGCAGCAGACCGATGTGATCGAGCAGAACGTGACGGTGCCCCCCGCGGTCGACGACCTGCCGCTCAGCCGATTCGTCGACCGCGAGCTCAGCTGGCTGGCATTCAACCAGCGCGTGCTCGAGCTCGCCGAGGACGAGCGCACCCCCCTGCTCGAGCGCACGAACTTCCTCGCGATCTTCGCCTCGAACCTCGACGAATTCTTCATGGTGCGCATCGCCGGGCTCAAGCGCCGCATCCTCACGGGGCTTGCGGTTCCGACACCGGACGGCACCCCGCCGGAGGTGATCCTCGAGCAGATCCAGACGCAAGCGCGCGAGTTGCAAGTGCGGCACGCCCGCACCTACCTCGACAGCGTGGCGCCTTCGCTCAAGCAGGAGAACATCCACATCGTCAACTGGGAAGACCTGTCGCGCGAAGAACGCGGACACCTGCACGACGTGTTCGACGAGCAGATCTTCCCGGTGCTGATGCCCCTCGCCGTCGACCCGGCGCATCCGTTCCCGTACATCTCGGGCCTGAGCTTGAATCTCTCCGTGCGCGTGAACAACCCCGTCTCAGGCAAGATCGAGTTCGCCCGCCTGAAGGTGCCGACGGTGCTGCCGCGCCTCTACCCGCTGCAGTCGGTCTCGAACGAGTCGCGCTTCATCCCCCTCGAAGACCTCATCACGCACCACCTCGACAAGGTGTTCGTCGGCATGGAGATCCTCGACTTCCACGCATTCCGGCTGACGCGCAACGAAGACGTCACGATCGAAGAGGATGAGACCGAGAACTTGCTGCAGGCGCTCGAGCAGGAGCTGCTGCGCCGCCGCTTCGGCCCACCGATCCGACTCGAGGTCTCGGACGACATGGACGACGAGACGCTCGAGCTGCTCACGACCGAGCTCGATATCACGCGCAACGAGGTCTCGGTGCTCCCAGGGCCGCTCGACCTGCGCGGGCTCTTCGAGCTCGGCAAGGTGCGCCGACCCGATCTCAAGTTCGCGAAGCACGTACCGGTCACGCCGGCCGATTTCCGAACGACCGGATCCGACGAGCAGGCCGACATCTTCGGCGCTGTCGCCACCCACGACGTGCTCGCGCACCACCCGTACGAGTCGTTCTCGACGAGCGTTCAGGCCTT
>JBQDJW010000257.1:0-307 GCA_052086425.1 Pseudoclavibacter sp.
GAGGGTGCCGACGACCGCGGCGACGAGCGATGCCCACAGCATCCAGTCGTGGATGTAGTCCTGCCCCCTGATCGCGAACAGGGTGCCGAGGAACAGGATGAACTTCAGCAGCCAGGCGCCGAGGATCGTCGCCATGAAGAACATGGTGTCGAGCCGGGCTGCGAGGATGAGCGAGAGCACGGTGATCCCCGTGAAAAGCAGTGTCATGGCCGCGCCGATCAGCGCGGAGACCACACCGGGGAAGTCGGCGACGAAGTAGCCCGTGACGCCGCCGATGACGGCCACGACCGCCGCGACGATCGCCGAC
>JBQDJW010000257.1:317-5030 GCA_052086425.1 Pseudoclavibacter sp.
AAGACGCGCTGAAAGACCGGAACCGATGTCGGTTCGTCGTTCGTGCTCATTCGTGGTCCTCCGGATGCTCTGGTCTGGTTCGTCGTGCGTGCGACATCGGCCGTTCGCCCGCCCGCGGCGGCGCTTCCCGCACATGGTCGGCGCGATCTTGGCCGTGCACATCGAGCGGGTCGTCGGCTTCGGCGGCTGCGTCGGCCGACGCGACGCGCTGCGCCTCGCGCTCCGCGCGCTTACGGCTCGAGATCGGCGCGATGGTTACGAGCGTACAGATCGCGCCGCCGACGAGCACGAACGCGAGGGCGATCCACGACGGCTGCACGCTGAAGCCGAGGAGCGCACCGACCGCGACGACGGCCGTCCAGGCGTACACCACGAGGGCGGCGCGGCGCTGCGTGTGCCCCATATCGAGCAACCGGTGGTGCAGGTGCTTCCGATCGGCGCTGAACGGGGATTTGCCTGCGAGCAGGCGTCTGATGACGGCGAGCGAGAAGTCGAGCAGCGGAACCACGAGCACTGCGATCGGGATGATGATCGGCAGGAACGCGGGGAGGAATTCCTCGTTGCTGATCGTTCGCGGGTCGACCTCCCCCGTCACCGACACCGCGCTCGTCGCCATGAGGAGCCCGACGAGGAGCGCTCCCCCATCCCCCATGAACATGCGCGACGGGTTCCAGTTGTGCGGGAGGAAGCCGAGACAGGCGCCGACCACGATCGCGCTCAGGAGGGCGCCGAGCGTGAACCGACCCGTCTGGCCCGCGACCTCGCTGAGGACGTAGCTGTACAGCAGGAACACGCCGTTCGCGATGATGGCGACGCCCGCGACGAGGCCGTCGAGCCCATCGATGAAGTTCACGGCGTTCATGACGAGCACGACCGCGAGCACCGTCATGGCGATCGACATGGCAGGCGAACCGACCGTGAGACTGCCGCCGATCGGCAGCGATGCGATCGCGACGCCCTGCCAGGCCAGCAGCAGGGCCGCAACGAGCTGTCCAGCGAGCTTCGTCATCCAGTCGAGCTCGACGAGGTCGTCGATGACGCCGACGACGACGATGATCGTCGCGGCGCCGACGATCGCCCACATTCGTCCGGCGTCGAAGTACACGAGGTCGAAGAAGGGGATGAACGATGCCGCGAGCAACGCGCCGAGGAACGCCAGATACATCGCGACGCCGCCGAGACGCGGCTTCGGCGTCGTGTGGACGTCACGGTCCCTGACGGCCGGATACCACTTGAAGCGCATGGCCAGCCGGTAGACGACCCAGCACAGCGCGTACGTGACGAGCGCCGTGCCGAGCGTCAGGGCCAGGAGGACTCGCACGCCTACTCCGAGCCTGGTTCGCCGAATGCCCCATGGGCGGGCGGCGCGAGGTCGCCGCCGAGCACCTCGGCGAGTTCGGCGCGGCTCAGCGCCCCGTCCCTCACGAGGCGCGCGGGCGTCGGCGGATTGGCGGTCAGGCCGGTCGCGTCGATGATCGTCGATGGGGCGCCGCCGCCCCGCCCGGCGTCGAGCACGAGGGCCACGTCGTCGCCAAGCGCGTCGTTCGCGCGGGCTGCCGTCTCAGGCGCCGGCTCGCCATGCTTGTTCGCGCTCGAGACGGCCAGCGGGCCCGTCTCGCGGAGCAGCTCCCGCGCGATGTCGTTGTCCGGCACCCGCAGCGCGACCGTTCCGCCCGTATTGCCGAGATCCCACCGAAGCGATTCGCGTGCGGGCAGGATGACGGTCAGCGGTCCGGGGGCGAAGCGCTCCAGCAGTTCCTCGATCTGCGGCGGGACGACCGATGCGAGGGCGTGGAACGTCGCGGTGTCGGCGACGAGCACGGGTGACGGTACGCCGCGATCGCGCCCCTTCGCGGCCAGCAGCTTGCCGACGGCCGTCGGTGAGAACGCGTCGGCGGCGACGCCGTACACGGTGTCGGTCGGCATCACGATCAGGTCGCCGCGGGCGATCGCCTGACGTGCCTGTCGCATCCCGTCGAGCAACTCGTCGCGGGCCTCGCAGTCGAAGATTCGAGCCATAGCGGCTCAAGGATAGCCACGCGGATCATTCGGCGCCCGTCCCCACGCTGGACCGCCGAGTTCGTGACCGCAATGGCCGCAACGCGCTGGGTCGCGAGTCACACGCGGCGCGCGCGTCAGCATCCGCTGTCGGCGGGCCGGCGAGCGCCCGTGATCCGGTCGCGCCCCGCGAGGTCCTGGTGCGTGACCGGATGCTCCAAGCCCGCGCGCGTGAGGATGTCGCGGACGGCGGCCCCCTGGTGGTCGTCGTGTTCGAGCAGCACGACGCCGCCCGCGACGAGCCACCGGTTCGCGAGCACTGCGATGTCGCGGATCACGTCGAGGCCGTCCTCGCCCCCGTACAGCGCCATTTCCGGATCGAATCCGCGCACCTCCGGGTCTGCCGGTTCGCTCGCGCGCGGCACGTACGGCGGGTTGCTCACGATCGCGTCGTACCTGCGGCCGGGCCAGGCAAGCGGGCGGTCGCCGACGCGATCGAACACCGGATGCACGTGTCCTGCACCGAGATCGCGCGCGTTTCGAATCAGCCACGGCCATGCGTGTGGCGATGCCTCGACGGCCACGACGTCGGGCTCCGCGCCCTCGGCCCGAAGCCCCGCCGCGACGCCGAGCGCGACGGCCCCGGTGCCGCTGCCGAGATCTGCGGCGAGGGGGGACTGTGCGCCGCGGGCGATCAGCTCGGCGACCGCGAGTTCGACGAGCGCCTCCGTCTCGGGCCGCGGCACGAACACGCCTGGGCCGACGGCGAGCTCGAGCGACCCGAACGGCGCGATCCCGACGATGTGCTGGAGCGGCTCGCGCCTCGCACGACGCGCGACCGCTCTCCGCACCCGGGCGATTGGCGCATCCGAAACCGATCGCCCCATGAGCGAGTCGAGCTCGATGTCGCCGCGCGAACGGCCGAGCACGGCGGCGAGCAGCGTGTCGGCCTCGGCGCCCGCGTTCGCGAGCCCCGCGGCGGCGAGCGTCGCGCGCGTCTCGCGACGGATGTCGGCGATCGGATGCATCTGCGGGTCGTCCACCGCACAAGTTTGGCACCAACGCGCACCCGTCACCGCCGTGCAGACCGCGCCGGAGGCGACCGCCACGCCGTCTATGACGAAACATTCCCCGCGGTGCCACACCGGATCGATAGCCTTCGTCACGGCGACGTGGCTGCCGCGACGGCCAGTGATCGCCCCCAGACCGTTTCCAGAAAGGCATCACCGTGGCGGCACGCATTCACAACGACATCACCGAGGCGATCGGCGGCACCCCGCTCGTGCGCCTGAATCGGATCGACGAAAGCTCGGCGAACATCTACGCCAAGCTCGAGTTCTACGGCCCGGGCTCGTCGGTCAAAGACCGCCTCGGCCTCGGCATCATCCGCGCCGCCGAGCGCTCAGGCGAACTCACCGATGGCGGCACGATCGTCGAGGGCACCTCTGGCAACACGGGCATCGCGCTCGCCCTCATCGGCGCCGCGCGCGGCTATCGCGTCATTCTCGCGATGCCAGAGACCATGTCGCTCGAGCGGCGCGCCCTGCTGAAGGCGTTCGGCGCGGAGGTCGTGCTCACCCCCGGCCCCGACGGCATGCGCGGCGCCGTGCAGAAAGCCGAGGAGATCGCCTCGTCGACGCCCGGCGCGATCCTTGCCCGCCAGTTCGAGAACCAGGCGAACGTCGAGATCCACCGCGAGACGACCGCGGAGGAGGTCTGGAACGACACCGATGGCGCCGTCGACATCTTCATCGCCGGTATCGGAACTGGCGGCACGATCACGGGCGTTGCACAGGTGCTCAAGGAGCGCAAGCCCGAGGTGAAGATCATCGCCGTCGAGCCCGCCGACTCGCCCCTGCTGACCGAGGGCAAGGCAGGCCCCCACAAGATCCAGGGACTCGGCGCGAACTTCATCCCGGACATCCTCGACCGCGACCTGCTCGACGAGGTCATCGACGTCACCCTCGAAGACTCCATTCGCGTCTCGCGCGAGTTGACCGCGACCGAGGGCATCTTCGGCGGAATCTCGACCGGCGCCAACGTGTGGGCAGCGCTCGAGGTCGCGCGCCGTGAGGAGAACGCCGGCAAGAACATCGTCGTGATCGTTCCGGACACGGGCGAGCGCTACCTCTCGACGGTGCTCTTCGAAGGCGTGCGCGAGTAACCGTGGCTGCCGCCACGCGCGAACTCGACGGAGGCGTCGGTGACCGGTTTCGGCGCATGCGCGAAGACATCTTCGCCGTGCGTCGAGGCGACCCCGCCGCCAGGAGCAAACTGTCGATCGTGCTCATCTACTCGGGTCTGCACGCGATCTGGGCGCATCGGGTCGCGGCGACGCTCTGGCGCGCGCCAGGCGGAAAGCTCGCCGGCCGGGCCGTATCGCAGGTCGCGCGCTGGCTGACGGGCATCGAGATCCACCCGGGCGCGACCCTCGGCCGTCGCATCTTCATCGACCACGGCATGGGCGTCGTCATCGGCGAGACTGCCGAGGTCGGCGACGACGTCGTGATCTACCACGGCGTCACGCTCGGCGGTGTGTCGATCAAGAAGGTGAAGCGTCACCCGACGATCGGCGACGGCGTCATGATCGGGGCGGGCGCGAAGGTGCTCGGCCCGATCACGATCGGCGACCGAACGCGCATCGGAGCGAACTCGGTCGTCACGAAGGATGCGCCGGCCGACTCTGTGCTGACGGGGATCCCGGCGAAGCTCCGC
>JBQDJW010000258.1:0-5014 GCA_052086425.1 Pseudoclavibacter sp.
GTTCTGGGGCGGCAGCCCGACGATCGCGTCGACGCTCACGATCCTGCAGAACGCCGCGACCTCGAAGGCGTACTACCTCGAGCAGAACCAGTACGTCGAGTTCGACCCCGAGCAGGGGCTCGTGCCGCTCGTGGTGCCCGGCCAGCACGAGCTCGCGCTGTCGCTGCCATGGGGCGGAACCAGCCATCCCGTGTGGTTCAAGAATGACCCGCGGGTCTCGTCGGTGAAGGCACAGGGCGGCGTGTTCAACACCGCGCTCATGCACGGGGTGCCGCAGATCGTCGCTGCCGCGCTGGAGGCGACGAAAGACATGGATGAGGGCGAACGCGACGCCGCGCTCGTCGCGACCGCCGCGCAGGTGATGAATGCCATGCCTCCGCGCGAGAACCCGAGGCTCAACAAGTCGCTCGACTCGGTGCACGCATCTGGCCCGCTCGGCCGGGCGCACTGCGTGATCCACGGAAATCAGAACTACAAGCAGACCGGGCTCCTGCAGGCGTTCGCCGCGCACTGGCTGCTGCAACGCGAGCCGCTCCGCGTCGGATTCGCATCCGGATGCCAGGCGTTCGGGCACCGCGAACTGCTCGGCCAGCTACGGGCCTTCGGGCTCGTCGCCGAGCCGGTGCTGACGACGTCCTGAGGCGTCACGCGCATGCGACTCGTCGACTACCTCGACAAGGGCGCGAGCCTCGGCCCGCAGGCACCGTGCCTGCGGGCCGGGGATGCGCAGCTCACGTATCGAGAGGTGCAGCAGTATTCGGATGCGGTGGCGCGGGCGCTCATCGGCAGCGGGATTCGGCCGGGCGACAAGGTCGCGATCCTCTCTGCGAACGATCCGATCTCGTTCTCGTGCGTATTCGGCATCTCGCGCGCCGCGGCCGTGTGGTGCCCGATCAACCCGAGGAACGAAGCCCGAGAAAACCGGCAGCTGCTCGAACTCGTCGAGTGCCGCGCGCTGCTCTACCAGCGTTCGTTCGCCGACCTCGTGTCGGGGATCCTGCCGGATCTGCCGCTCGTCGAGACCGCCGTGTGCCTCGACGGCCCAGACCCGGCCCCGGTCGGCGAGCGGTTCGACGATTGGATCGCGTCGGCGCCGGCAGCGCCGGACGAACGCCTCGCGATGGGGCCGGTCGACGACGTCGCCATGATCGCCGGCACGGGCGGCACGACCGGGCTGCCCAAGGGCGTGCTGCTCACCTCGCGCAACCTCGAGACGATGTCGGCGATCATGCTCATGTCGTACCCGCTCGGGCATCGGCCGAGGTATCTCGCGCTCGCGCCGCTCACGCACGCGGCCGGTGTGCTGTCGTTTCCGGTGCTGGCCAGCGGCGGCGAGATCATCATCATGTCGGCGCCGTCGATCGACACGTTTCTCGAGCTCATCGAACGGCACCGGGTGACGCACACGATGCTGCCGCCGACCCTGCTGTACATGCTGCTCGATCATCCGCGGCTGGCGTCGACCGACCTATCGAGCCTCGAATGCTTCTGGTACGGGTCGGCACCCATGTCGCCGGTCAGGCTCGCGGAGGCGATCGAGCGCATCGGCCCGGTGATGGCGCAGTTCTTCGGGCAGACGGAGGCGCCCATGGTCGCCACGACGATGGGCGCATCCGATCATTTCCGCCCCGACGGCTCGATCGCGACCGAGCGGCTCGCCTCGGCCGGACGCGCGGCCCCGCTCGTGACCGTGGCGATCATGGGCCCGGCCGGCGAACTCCTCGACGCGGGCGAGCGGGGCGAGATCGTGCTGCGCAGCTCGCTCGTCACGCCCGGCTACTATCGCGATCCGGATGCGACGGCTGCGGCGTCCACCCATGGGTGGCATCACACGGGCGACATCGGATATCTCGACGACGACGGCTTTCTCTTCATCGTCGACCGCGCGAAGGACATGATCATTTCGGGCGGATTCAACGTGTATTCGGCAGAGGTCGAACAGGCCATCCTCGAACACGACGACGTGCTCGACTGCGCGGTATTCGGGCTGCCTGACGACCGTTGGGGCGAGCGGGTCTGCGCCGTCGTGCAACCGCGCGGCGATCGCGAACTCGACGTCGAGGCGCTGCGAACGTTCGTGCGCTCGCGGGTCGGAGGGGTCAAGGCCCCGAAGGACTACACCGTCTGGAACGACTTGCCGCGTTCCAAGATCGGCAAGGTGCTCAAGCGGGAGATTCGCGCGAGCGTGCTCGCGCAGGGGGACTGAGGCCGAGGCGCTGTCGGCGCGCCTACTCGAGGAGTTCGAGCGGATTCGCCAGCGGCGTGATCACCTCGAGAACTTCTTGCAGATGCTGCGTCATAGCTCGATGCGCCTCTTCCGCCTGTCCCAGGCTGATCGCCGTGAAGAGGGCCCTGTGCCCGCGAACCGACGTCCGCGATCGCTCGGGCGACTGCATCGACCGCGTGCGCGTTGGCGTCATCCACTCCTGCGTCTCCCGCAGGAGTCGCGTCAGCAGCGGATTGTGCGACGCGGTCGCGATCCGCGCGTGGAACTCGACGTCGAGCTGCTGGAGCCGTTCCGCACGTGGTCGAAGTCGCTCCACCTCGCGCTCGGCCTCCAGGAGGGGGCGTTCCACATCGGCCAGCTCGTCGGGCCGGCGCCGATGGGCAGCGCGTGCCGCGATCGCCGGCTCGATCGAGAGGCGGAAATCCATCACGGTCCTGAGCGTCTGCGGGGCGCTGAAGGGAGCCGCGAGCATGTGATGGACCTCGGGGAGCCGCCGGCGAGTCGGCGCGACCTCCCACCGCGAGCGAGGGTGGCTGCGGATCTCGCCCCGCTCGACGAGCAACGCCAGCGCCTTGCGCAGACTGCTCCGTGAGACCTGCAGGCGAGTCGCGAGCCAGCGTTCCGAGGGGAGCGCGTCGCCCTCCGCGATCCTGCCAGAGTCGATGAGCTGACCGATCGCGTCGGCGATCCGCCGGGGCATCGAATTCGAGATCGGCGGGAGCTCTTCCCAAGGGCCCATCAATCTGCCTCTCTGGTTGTTTCTGCAGACCAATTTACCCGCGATCTCCTGCTGCTCGTTGCCGGCCGCGACGTGCTGCCCGATGCTCTCATTCGTGCCGAGGACGGCGTGACGCCCGATCAGCGCCGATGGGACTGAGCAGAAGGAGTTGGTCGACCAGTGGAGAACGTGTCAACCGATCGCGGAGACGAGCAGGTGGGAGTGACGACGGCGCTACCGACCGTCGCGAAAAAATCGCGGATGAGCGGACTCATCACCCTCTCGAGCGTGGAGCTCTGGGAGCGGTTCAGCTTTTACGGGCTCCAGGTGATCCTGGCCTTCTACCTCTACTACGAGCTCGTTGACGGCGGGCTCGGACTGCCGACGCCGGTGGCCCTCAGCGTTGCGGGGTCGTACGGCGGGCTTGTCTACATCTCCCAGATCGGCGGCGCCTGGATCGCCGACCGATTGCTCGCCCCGAAGTACGTCGTCCTCGTCGGCGCGATCACGATCTTGGTCGGACATCTCGCCCTGGCGTTCCTTCCCGGTATCGCGGGGCTCGTCGTCGGACTCGCGTTCATCGTGCTCGGAACGGGCGGGCTCAAGGTCAACACCACGATGATGGTTGGGGCCCTGTATCCCGAGGGCGGGGCCATGCGCGACGCCGGATACTCGATCTACTACTTCGGCATCAGTGCAGGAGCATTTCTCGGGCCCGTCATCACGGGGCCGCTCCAACAGGGGCTCGGGTTCCACGTCGCTTTCGGCGCAGCCGCCGTCGGAATGGCGCTCGGTCTTGTTCACTATGTCATCGGCATGCGACGGCTTCCGCCCTCGACCGGCGTGATCGCGAACCCGTTGCCGATGCGTGGGCGCATCACCAGCGCAATCGTCGGCGCCGCCCTGCTCATCGTCATCGTCATCGCCGTCGCGACGAATATCGTGACGTTCGACAACCTCAGCACCGTCGTCACCGTCATCATCGTGGTCGCGATCGTCGCCTACTTCGCGTTCCTCCTTCGATCGAAGGAAGTTACCGCGCCGGAGCGCCGCAACGTGCGAAGCTACATCCCCATCTTCCTCATGAGCCTCGTCTTCTGGACCTTGTTGTTCCAGCTGTTCACGTCGCTCACGGTCTACGCCGACACCCGCGTAGACCTGCAGGTGGGCGACTGGTCGGTTCCGCCCTCATACGTCGTCACCGCGGAGGGGCTGATGGTCACGATCATCAGCCCGGTGCTCGCGCTTCTCTGGTCGAGGAGCCGTGCGGCCAGACTCGCGTCGAGCACGAAGATGGTCGTCGGCGTCGTGGTCATGGCGGCTGGCCTGTTCGTCCTCGTTCCCTTCGCGGGGTCGTCCGGCGCGGTCAACAGCATCGCGATGGTGATGCTCGTGATGCTCGCGTTCGCGGTCGGAGAGGCGTTCGTCGCACCAACGGCCCTCTCCATCACCGCCGGCCTGGCTCCCGCCAAGGCGTCCGCGCAGATGACCGGCCTCTACTTCCTCACGATGGCCGGGGGATCGACCCTCGCCGGAACGATATCCGCGCACTACACGGCGGCCGGCGAGGGAATGTTCTTCGCGATTATCGCCGGTAGCGCGCTCGTGCTCATCGTGATTCTCTGGCTCGTTTACCGCCGTCTTTCGGAAAGGAACACTGCATGACTGAGGACCGCACCGCGATCGCCGTGGCGACGCCGCACCGAGCGGCGACCGCCGCAGCGATCGAGATGGCAGAGGCAGGCGGCAATGCGGTCGACGCCGCGATCGCGGCGGCCACGACGCTCGCGGTCGTGTACCCGCACATGTGCAGCCTCGGCGGCGACATGATCGCGCTCGTCCGGGATGCCGAGGGGACGACGACGTGCATCAACGCGTCCGGCCCATACGGCTCCGGCCTCAGCGACGAGCGTCAGCGCGAGGCCCAACAGCACGGCCTGCCGATCACGGGACCGCTCACCGTTTCGGTTCCCGGCGTTGTTCGCGGGTGGCGGGAGTTGTCGGAGCGCTACGGCTCGCGCCCAGTTTCCGAGCTCCTGGCGCGCGCGACCTCCTACGCCGCGGAGGGC
>JBQDJW010000259.1:0-5012 GCA_052086425.1 Pseudoclavibacter sp.
ATTCTGATGGGCCTGCGAGGATGACGAGCTTCTACCGCACGGGGCATTGGCGACGGAACGCGAACGGAACGGTGTCGTGGGTCAGCGGACACGCGGTTGATCGCGATGACTGGGAGCGCGATGGGCAGACATCGGTCGATGCCGTCCCGACGTGGTCGAGGTGGCACAGAGCGCCGAGCGACGAAGTGCAAGCAATGTACGACCTCGAGCAGAAGCAAGCTGAGCGTCGACGCGCGGTTCTCGAACGTGTCCGTCAGCGTTCTTCGGTGAGAGGCTCGATTGCCGCACCCAGCGGAGGCGCGTCGGAAGCTCGTTCCGTGGCACAAGTACCAGCATTTGGCCCTCCACTCCCAGATTTGTACGCAGCGGTGGCAGCGGCGATGCGGCGTCGTGCCCACGAGATGGCATCTGCTGCTCGCGCCCTGCACAAGAAGCGTGTTCAAGCGGTCGGCGGCAGCGTTGCGGATCAAGCACGTCGACCTCGTCAGCACCGCGATGAACGTATTCGACAGGGCGGACTGCATCATCGCGTAACTCACGTGACGGATCGCCCGGTACCAACAGAGAGGAAGAGCCGCGTGCCCGACGCAGCCGAACGCACCGCCGAGAAGTCCGTACTCGATCAGAGCTACGCCCTGCTCGAGTACCTCTCTGCCGTTGCCCGTGAGATCGGCCCGAAGCCGGTGCGGGACGTACGCAAGAACGACACCGTGGTGTGGCCATCGGCCGTTCCGGATCACCGCGCGGTCTTCGTCGGTCCGGGGGAGGAGCGCCCTGCATGGTTATCGGTCGGGCGCGTATCCGCGCCGGCGGCGGTTGAGGTGCCGTCTGAGCTCGCAGGTCTCATCGATTCGAAGGAAGCGTTGCTGACGGCGAGCGGCACACCGCGACTGCTGGACAAGTTGGCCGAGCAGCGCGTGGAGTATCGCGTCATCGAGCAGCTTGGACCAGTCTCTGGTGACGCTGAGGATGAAGAACTTCAGCACCGCCGAGAACTGCGTGCACGGCTCGTGGAGAGCATCCGCCGGACTTTCAACGAGTGGTTCGCAGGGACCTGGACGCCCTGGGCTGAGAAGAACCGCTCGACGTTCGCCGCGCGGGAGCTGTACACGCGTCTCTACGATCTGCACCTCAGGGCGGAAGCCGATGCAGCCACGCACGAGGTCGTCTGGGGCCACCTCGTGCTCGGCGCCCGCTCCGACAACACGTCGATCGTGTCGCCGATGCTCACGGCGCGTGCCGTCGTGCAGGTCGACCCGCAGGACGCGACGATCCAGGTCGTGCCCGAGCAGACCGTCGAGCTGGAGCTCAACGCGATCGAGGGCACCGAGCTGCCTGGGCTGGAAGCGCTCGCGACCCTGCAGGCAACACTGCGTGAGACGCCGCCGAACGTCTGGGATCAGGACGAGCGACTCACGGCCCGTCAGCAGATCCTCGCCCCGATGGGCCTCGATGCCGAGCTCGTCGACGCGGTCGACCATCCGGCGCCCACTGACGCCCCCCGCCTGAATGACGGGTGGGTGCTGTTCCTGCGCAAGCGGCCGTTGCGACAAGAACGCTTCTATGACGAGCTCGCTCACAAGATCCGCGACGAGAGCTTCCTGCCCGAAGGGCTCGCGTCGGTCGTCGCGGACAGCGACCGCGTCGACAACGCGCTCCGGGGGACGGGGCGCACCGTCGTGACGAACGACGGAACCGCCGACCGCCTGCTGATGCCGTTGCCCGCGAACGCCGAGCAGACTCGCATCGCACGGCAGCTCGCGACCTCGCGCGGTGTGACGGTGCAGGGCCCTCCGGGAACCGGCAAGTCCCACACGATCGTCAACCTCGTCTCCCACCTGGTCGCTCAAGGCAAGCGTGTGCTCGTCACCGCTGAGAAGGAACAGGCGCTCTCCGTTCTGCGCGACAAGATCCCTGCCGAGCTGCGCGACCTGTCGATCTCGGTGCTGGGGTCGACGCCGAGCGCGATGGAAGAGCTGCGCAGCTCTGCACAGGCGATGCAAGACTCGCTCTCCTCCCTCGACGTCGTGGCCGAAGAGCGACGAATCGTCGAGCTCGGATCCACCGTCGACGCGCTTCGAGAATCGATCGTCCGCACCGATACGGCTCTGGTACGTGCCCTCCAGAGTGAGCAGCGGGAGTACCCACTCCCGACCGGCCCGCAGCGTGCGCCGCAGGTCGCGGAGTGGCTCGCGGAGCGTCGCGACCTCGACATCATCGCCGACCGGGTGCCCGTAGAAGCACCGTTCCCCGTCAGCACTGACGAACTCGCCGAGCTCGGCGAGATCCTGCGCACGGTCACGTCGGAGGATAATGAGAGGGCGATCCTCGACCTGCCGGAAGAGGATTGGATCCCCACAGCCACAGACCTGCAAGTGCGGCTTGCGCGGCGTGAGACGCTCCGCAACGAGGTGACGTCGCTTGAGGATCGGGGACTCCGCGTCGAAGCGTTCGACACGATGACGCTTGACTCGATCCGCGAGAACAGCCAGTGGTTCCGTGAGAGCGCCGGCTACCTTCGAAACATCTCCGGAGCGTGGGAAGACCGGTTCGCGGCTGCCGTCCGGTCCGACGATCCCGCTGCTACCTGGGTCGTCCAACACAACCCGGCGGTGCGTCAGAAGCTCGCCGCCGCGCGGGAGCTCGCGAGCCGCCTGACGGGACACGTCGTCGAGCTGCCCGAGGGGAATCCGGCTGTGCAGATTCCGCTGCTTCAGGCGTGGGGCGAACGTGTTACCGCCGGGAAGAAGCTCCCGCTCTTCGCAGTGAGGGAGCTCAAAGAACTGGCTGCTGCGGTCCGCGTCGACGGAGCATCCGTCACCACAACCGCACAGCTGGATCTCGTGCGCACCGAGATCGATCTGCGCGTGATGAAGCGCGACGCGCACGTAACGATGTCGCAGACGTACACTGCCTGTCAGATCCCCGTGCCGCCGATGGACGACGCATTCGTGTTCGTCGCCGATCACCTCGCTGCGCGGGTCGAGGCCATCCACCGGTGGTGGACAGAGGCGGCGCCTGGCCTCACCGAACGACTCGGACAGTTCGCCACGGCGCAGCCGTCCGGGCCGACTGCCAAAACGCTCGAAGCGATGGCCGCCCTGCTCGACGGTGCGGCTGCGCGCCTCGAGGAGCGCCAGCTCTCCGCGGAGCTGCAGGCGCTCGCCGAGCGCGTGCAGGAGTCGAGTCGTGCGGACCACGCTTCTCCGCTGTGGGGACGCCTCCACACGGCGCTCGAGCTCGCGCACGCGGACCAGTGGGGTGCTGTGCTCGACGAAGCGCAGAGGCTTTCCGGCGTGCGTGCTCGGGTTCTGCGCGCTGATGAGCTTCGGCGACGGATCGCAGACGCGGGTGCACCGCGTTGGTCGCGGGCGCTCGTCGACGCACAAGGGGCGCGCGAGACGATCGGCGAGATCGAGGATGCGCCTCTCGCGTGGGAGCGAGCGAAGGCGCGCACCTGGCTCGCTGACCTGCACACGGCGACCGACATCGACGAGCTGATGGAGAAATCCCACGCCGACGCGCAGGAGCTGCGTCGAGCCATCGTCGACCTCGCCAGCCGATCCGCTCGCACCGAGCTGAAAAAGAACAGCAAGGATCGCCAGCGGCGTGCCCTCGAGACCTGGCTCAGCGCGGTCAAGCGTGTGGGCAAGGGGACCGGCAAGAACGCGCCGCGCTTCCAAGCGGCCGCGCGTGAAGCGCTTCCGGCGGCGATGGGCGCCGTGCCCGTCTGGATCATGCCCATCTACCGCGTGCTCGAGAACTTCGATCCGCGGGTGTCCGACCTCTTCGACGTCGTCGTGGTCGATGAGTCATCGCAGTGCGACCTGTTGTCACTGGGCGTTCTCGCCCTTGGCAAGAAGACGGTCGTCGTCGGCGACGACAAGCAGACCACGCCTGGTCGGGTGGGAATTCAGACCGACCGCATCGCCGCACTGCAGGACCAGCACCTGCGCGGCATGCCCGAGGCGAAACTCCTCACCCTGGACGACTCGCTCTACTCGATCTCGGGGCGCGCGTTCCCCTCGACGATCGCGCTCAAGGAGCACTTCCGGTGTGTGCCCGAGATCATCGGGTTCTCGAACCGCTACTACGGCGGGCAGATCCTTCCCCTGCGCGAGGTGGGGGTTCCCCAGATCGGCGAGCCGCTGCGCGTCGTCCACGTCGAGAACGCCATATCGATCACTCGAGGATCCAGCCGCGTGAACATCGATGAGGCGAAGGCGATAGCTGGGCAGATCGCGCAGTGCGTGCGCGACTCGGCCTACGACGGGCTCACCTTCGGTGTGGTCACCATGATGAGTGGACCTCAGGCACAGATCATCCAGGATCTGATCCGCGAGGAGATCGGTGACGCGGAGTTCGAGCGCCGGCGCCTGCGCGTCGGCAACCCTCCGCTGTTCCAGGGCGATGAACGCAACGTGATGTTCGTCTCGATGGTCGCGCACGACGCCTCGTTCGCAGCGACGACCGTGCGATACGCGCAGTGGGCCAACGTCGCGGCCTCGCGTGCCCAGGACCAGCTCTGGATCTTCCACAGCATGGACCCCGCCACTCTGAATCACGAAGATCAGCGCCGCGCGATGATCGAGTACGCGCAGGGGCGCAACCGTGCTGAGGAGGCGGACGACCTATACGCGCGCACCGACTCGAAGTTCGAGCGCGACGTGCTCAAGCAGCTGCTCGAGCGCGGATACGAGGTGGAGCCGCAGCACCGCGTGGGCAGCTACCGGATCGACTTCGTCGTGCAGGTCGCACGGGGCGAACGCCTGGCGATCGAGTGCGACGGCGACTCGTTCCACGGTCCTGAGAAGTGGGAGGACGACGTTCGTCGCCAGCGGGTGCTCGAGCGGCTCGGGTGGACGTTCTGGCGAATCCGCGCGTCGAAGTACTACCTCGATCCCTACCCGGCGCGGGGGGGCCGGGGGGGGCGGGGGGGGGGGGTTGGGGCGGGGGGCCCCCGGGCGGGGGGGGGTGGGCGGGGTGGCCCCCGGGGGCGCCGCGCCCCACCG
>JBQDJW010000260.1:0-4968 GCA_052086425.1 Pseudoclavibacter sp.
ATGCTGCGGGCGATCAGCGCTCGGGTGCGGCGGACGTTCGGGGTGAGGCAGGCGCATCCGAACCATCTGACGAGGACGCCGGGGCCCTCGTCGCGAATGCGCACGTCGCCGCACTCGAGCCGGAAGACCTCGGAGAGGTGCCGGTCATCACCGCCGTGATCGTGCAGCCGGAGCTCGACCACGGTCCGATCGACCGGCCGCTGCCGCCGCCGGGCGACGACGCGGCGCCGTGGGGCGGCCCGCCCACCGCCGACCGGGGCTTGGCCGAGCAGGGCGACGTCCAGGGTGACGTCCCTGCCGACGACGGGCGCGGCGCATGAGCCGCGTCACGCTCGACGAGCGGCTCGCCGCCCTCCGCGAGGCGAGGGAGCTCGCCGACGGCCGCCTCGATGACGCGACGCTCGACGACATGGACGGCGTGCTGGCGCGCGCCGGCGCGCGCCGCGAGCTGTCCGGCGACCACACGGTTGCCGGGTTCTTCGGCGCGACGGGGTCTGGCAAGTCGTCGCTCTTCAACGCTGTCGTCGGCGATGAGCTCGCGCGCGTGCACGTGCGGCGCCCCACGACGAGCGAACCGCTCGCGGCCGTGTGGAACCCCCAGGGGTCGGAGCCGCTGCTCGACTGGCTCGAGGTGGCCGACCGCAGGCAGCCGCAGGAGCCGTTCGACGGCGACGCATCGCTCTCGCTCGTGCTGCTCGACCTGCCCGACTTCGACTCGGTCGAGCTCGGTCACCGCGCGGTGACCGAGCGGCTCGCCGGCCAGGTCGACGTGCTCGTGTGGGTCGTCGACCCGCAGAAGTACGCCGACGCCGTGCTGCACGCCGACTTCGTGCAGCGGTTCGCCGCCCACTCCGCGGTGACGGCGGTCGTGCTCAACCAGGTCGACCGGCTCTCGCCCGGCGACGTCCGCGGCGTCGTAGCGTCCCTCGAGGAGCTGCTGCGGCGCGACGGGCTCACGCGCGTGCCGGTCGCGACGGCGTCGGCGACGACCGGGGCCGGAGTCGACGACGTCCGCGGGCTCGTGCGCCGATTCGCGTCGAAGCGCGCGGCCCAGAACGCCCGCATCGAGGCCGACCTCACGAGCCTCGCGACGCGAATCGCGCCGTCGTTCGCCGGCGTGACGGGCGAGGGCGCGGCCGACGACGAGGGCGACGCCGGCGCGGGCAGGACGGCCGGCGAGAATGACGCCAGAGTCGAAGACCTCGGCGTGCTCGTCGCCGGAAAGACCGGCGGGCGAGCCGGTGTCGGCTCGGGCCGCAACGACAAGCGGCGCGCGGCGCAGCTCGTCCGCGAGCTCGGAGCGGCAGCCGGCGTCGACGACGTCGCCGCCGCCGTCGGCCGCTCGTACGCGAAGCGCACCGGGCAGGCCACGGGGTGGCCGCTCACCTCATGGCTGCTTCGCCTACGCCCAGACCCCCTGCGCCGCATGCACCTGCTCACGTCGACGGCGCGGGCCACCAAGCGCGAGGGCCGCGACCCCGAGCTCCACCGCACGGCGCTGCCGCAGCTCAGCGCGGGCCAGCAGGCGCAGGCGGGCCGGGCTGTGCGCGACTTCGCCGATGGGGCGGCCGATGGCCTGCCGGATGCATGGCGAGCATCGATCCGACGGCAGGCCAACGCGTCGATCGAGACGCTGCCCGCCGAGCTCGATCGCGCGATTGCGCGCACCGACCTCGGCGCGCGCGGCTCGTGGTGGTGGGGCGTCGTCGCCGTCGTGCAGTGGGTCGCGCTGCTCGCGGCGCTCGTCGGCGTCGGCTGGTATCTGGCCGTGTGGCTGCTGCCGCTCTGGGGCCTGCCCGCCCCAGAGCTGACGCTCGTCGAAGGCTGGCCCGTGCCGATGCTGTTCATCGCCGCAGGTGTGCTGCTCGGCATCCTGCTCGGTCTCGCCTCGCAGGCCATCGGCGCAGGCGTCGGCGGCGCGCGGCGGCGGCGGGCTCGGCGCCGTCTGACCAAGGAGATCACGAGCGTCGTGGACCAGCAGGTCATCGCACCGATCGCGGCGGAGCGGGAGCACGCGGGACGCGTCGCGCGGCTCCTCGCCCGCGCCGCGGGGCGCTAGCGACGGAGCTGCGTCGCGTGCTTGGGTCGTCGAGTGTGCCGGAATGGCGCCTCTTCGACAAGCTCAGGAACCACGCGCTACAGGTCGCGCACCGCGATCTTGCGCAGTAGACGCTCGATCGCGAATGCCGGGTCGCGGCTGCCACCCTTGACCATCACGTCGGTCTCGGCCGTGAGGGTGATGGCGTTCGCGAGCATCCGGTCGTCCCAGTCGCGCAGGTCGCGTTTGGCCTGGCCAACCTGCCACGGCGCGGCTCCCGCGATACCCGCGAGCTGCGCGTCGCTGCCCTGCTGATCCGAGACCTTCGCCATGAGCCGCAGCTTGCCGGCGATCGCGGCGACGATGGGCACCGGATGCACGCCCTGCGACATCCCGTGCCTCACCAACCCGAGGGCGTCGCCGACCCGCCCTGCGATCGCCGCATCCGCGATCTTGAACCCGGTCGTCTCGACGCGCCCGCCGTAGTACCGCTCGACGTCGCGGTCGGTGACGTCGTCCGTCGTCACCGCGATGAGCTGTCGGCACGCCGACGCGAGCTCGGCGAGGTCGGTGTTGAACGCGGCGACCAGCTGCGACGCGGCCTGCGGCTCGATGCGCCGCCCCTCTGCCCTGAACTCGTCGCGCACGATGTCGAGCAGCTCGTTCGACTTCGGCTTGGGGCAGGGCACTTCGATCGCGATGTCCTTCGCGGCCCGAATCGCGTCGAGGAGCTTCTTGCCGCGAGTACCGGAGGAGTGCCGGAAGATCACTGTCGTTCCGTCGACGGGCGCCTGCTCGGTGACGTACTGCACGCCGTCGGCGATGAGCGCGTCCGTGCACTTCTCGACGCCCGTGATGATGACGAGCCGCGCCTCCATGAACAGCGACGGACTCACGTACGTCGTGAGCGTGCCGGCCGTGTACGACGAGGCCTCGACCTCGGTGACCTCGAGGTTCGGGTCCTCGAGCCGCAGGGTCCGCCGCAGCAGGTCGAGCGCGAGGTCGGCGAAATAGTCCTCCGGGCCGGAGATGAGCACGATCGGGGACGGGCGGATCTCGCGGGGCACGACCTGGGGGATCGCACTCTTGGCCGCTCGGCCGCCGCCCTTCGACGAGCCGCGGCTCGTCGCCTTCGCTGCTGCCACTCGTGCTCCCGTCAGTGCTCGCACCGCCGGCGCGGCCGGCGGCGTCCGAAACCAATGCTAGGCGCTCGCGCGCAGCCGCTCCGCCGCTGCGACTCAGGCGTGGAAGAGGGTGTGCAACCGGCCGCCGATCGCGGCGTCGCGCAATCGCGCGCGGCCGCCGAGGTCGTCGAGTTGGAGCACGACGGCCGTGCCGACGACCTCGCTGCCGAGCTGCGCGATGAGGTCGCACGCAGCGGCGGCCGTGCCGCCAGTCGCGAGCACGTCGTCGAGCAGCAGCACGCGCGTGCCGGGCGCGAGATCGTCATGCATCTCGATCGACGCACTGCCGTACTCGAGGTCGTACGAGACGGACGCGGCTGGGCGCGGCAGCTTGCCCGCCTTGCGGATCGGTACGAGACCGACGCCTGCGACCATCGCGGCCGTGCCGGCGAAGAGGAAGCCGCGGGCCTCGAGGCCTGCGACGACGTCGAACTGCCCGGCGAACGGCTCGATGAGGGCCGCCGTCACGGCGCGCAGCGCGCGGGCGTCGGCGAGCAGCGGCGTGATGTCGCGGAACACGACCCCCGGCTCGGGGTAGTCGGGGATCGCCCGGATCAACGCCTCGGCGCGCGCGATTTCGGGGTCGGATGCTGCGGTGCGGTCGGTCGGTTCTGGCACGGATCGAGCGTAGGTCACCGGCGGCGGGCTCGATCGTCACGGAGGTGGTGCCGTCGAGGCCGCCTTCGAGACGCGGCTCCTCATGCATCGGCCCTTCAGGACGCAATTCGCGCATCCGGACCATCTCACGGCCGAAAACGGGCACCGAGAGGCTCAGTTCACACGATCGATACACCCCGGAAGCGGGACCGGTACACGGGCGAAGAAGCATGGCTTTCTATCAGGTGATCGAAACCTGATCCATCTGCACAAGATCGCCGAGCCGCGGGAGTCGCCATGATCATCTTCGGAGTTGGACTCACGGTGCTCGCCGTGCTCATCGTCGGCGTGCTCGTCGCGCGCAAGGTCGACGGGGACAGCGAGAACTTCCTCGTCGCCGGGCGGCGGCTCGGCGTGCCGCTCGTGTCGGTGTCGCTCGCAGCGGCCGCCGTCGACGCGAACGCCACGGTCGGCAACACCGATCTCACGGCCGACTTCGGGTTCTGGTCTGGCGCCTCGCTCGCCCTGGGTCTCGCGATCTGCCTCGTCGTCGTCGGGATCTTCCTCGCCAAGCCGCTCAACGCGATGAAGCTGTTCACGCTCGGCGACTACTTCCGCCGCCGGTACGGGCGGCCGGCCGAGGTCGTCGCCAGCATCATCATGGTGTTCTCGTTCACGATCCTGCTGGCCGGCAATCTCGTCGCCTGCGGGTTCCTCATGGAGCGGTTCGCGAACATCCCATACGCCTGGGGCATCATCCTCACGGTCTGCCTCGTGCTCGCCTACACGGTCGCCGGCGGCTTGTTCTCCGACGCGTACACCGCCGCGATCCAGACCGCGATCACGATCGTCGCGTCGATCTCGCTGCTCGTGTGGACGGCGCTCAGCTTCGGCATCGTGATTCCAGAGGGCATGGGGCCGTTCGATATGGGCCAGCTCACCGACGCAGAGCAGGGAGCTCCCATCAACTGGGCCACGCTCGTCGCGCTCGGCATCGGCGACATCGTCGCGATCGACTTCATGCAGCGCGTCTTCGGGGCGAAATCACCGCAGGTCGCCCGCCGTTCGTGCTTCACGGCTGCGGCGCTCACGGCCGGCATCGGCACGATCTTCGCGCTCGTCGCGCTCACAGCCTCTGCGGTTCTCGGC
>JBQDJW010000261.1:0-4967 GCA_052086425.1 Pseudoclavibacter sp.
GTCGTCCTCGGCGACCGCGCGACGGGAGAGGCCCTCGTTGAACATCCGACGCCCCAGATGGTGGCGATCACGGGATCCGTTCGTGCAGGGATGGCGGTGGCGCGGTCGGCGGCGAGCGACGTGAAGCGCGTGCATCTGGAACTCGGTGGCAAGGCGCCCGCGATCGTGTTTCCGGATGCGGATGTCGCGAAGGCCGTGGAGGGGATCGTCGACGCGGCGTTCTTCAACGCGGGCCAGGATTGCACCGCCGCGACCCGGGTGCTGGCGCACGCGTCGATGCACGACGAGGTCGTGTCGGCGCTCGTGGCACGGGCGCGCACGCACGCCCGCACGGGCGGGCCGCGCGCGAATGACGTGCTCTACGGCCCGCTGAACAGCGCCGCCCAGCTCGAGCAGGTATCGGGCTTCATCGAGCGACTGCCGGCGCACGTCACGGTGGAGACCGGTGGTCACCGGGCGGGGGAGCGGGGCTACTTCTGGGAGGCGACGGTGCTTTCGGGCGTCCGGCAGGACGACGAGGTCGTGCAGGGCGAGGTCTTCGGGCCGGTCCTCACGGTGCAGCCGTTCGAGACGGATGAACAGGCGCTCGAGCTGGCCAACGACGTGCCGTTCGCGCTGGCGTCATCGGTCTGGACCGCCGACCATGCGCGGGCGATGCGGTTCTCGCGCGATCTCGACTTCGGCTGCGTCTGGATCAACACGCACCTGCCGTTCGTCTCGGACATGCCGCACGGCGGCTTCAAGCACTCCGGCTACGGGAAGGACCTCTCGCAGTACGGCTTCGACGACTACACCCGCATCAAGCACGTGATGTCTGCACTCTGACCGGCCAGGACCCTGAACTCCTCTGAGGAATCCTGGGCGTGTCGAAGGGTCTGGACCCGTGTGGGTCTTAGTCGTTTTGTGGGAATCCGAGGTTGATACCGCCATGGGTCGCGGGATCGAGCCAACGACTCGTGATGGCCTTCTCACGCGTGAAGAAATCAAACCCGTGGACGCCGTAGGCCTTCGCGTCCCCGAACAGCGAGTTCTTCCACCCCCCGAACGAGTGATACGCCACCGGCACCGGGATCGGCACATTGATCCCGATCATGCCGACCTGGATCTCGTTCTGGAACCTGCGCGCCGCTCCGCCATCATTCGTGAAGATCGCGGTCCCGTTCCCGAACTCGCCAGAATTGATCAACGCGACCCCCTCCTCGAACGAGGCGACCCGCACGACCTGCAACACCGGCCCGAAAATCTCCTCCCGATACGCACGCGAATCCGTCGGCATCCGGTCCAACAGCGTCGGGCCGAAGAAGAACCCGTCCTCAAGCCCCGCAACAGTGAGGGTCCGGCCATCCACCACGACCGTGGCGCCATCGGCCTCCGCGATATCCACATACCCGGACACCTTCTCCCGATGCGCGGCCGTGATCAACGGGCCAAGATGCGGCTCACCCGCAGGCCCCCCAGCCCCGTCACCAACCCGCAAGCCGCCGATGCGCTCCTGGATCTTCGAAACGAGCGCGTCCGCGACGGGCTCGACCGCCAGCACGACCGAGATCGCCATGCACCGCTCGCCCGCGGCCCCGTACCCGGCATTCACGGCCTGGTCCGCGACCAGATCGAGATCCGCATCCGGCAACACGAGCATGTGGTTCTTCGCCCCGCCGAGCGCCTGCACCCGCTTGCCGTGCTTCGAGGCGGTCTCGTAGATGTAGTGCGCGATCGGGGTCGATCCCACGAACGAGATCGACGCGACCCGCGGATCGGTCAACAAGCCATCGACCGCGGCCTTGTCGCCCTGCAACACCGTGAACACGCCATCCGGCAGGCCGGCCTCCGCCCACAACTCCGCCATCCACAACGCCGCGGACGGGTCTTTCTCGGACGGCTTGAGCACGACCGCGTTCCCGGCCGCGATCGCGACGGGAAAGAACCACATCGGCACCATCGCGGGAAAATTGAACGGGGAAATGATCCCGACCACCCCGAGGGGCTGCTTCAACGAGTACACATCGATCCCGGTCGACGCGTTCTCCGAGAACGCCCCCTTGATCAGGTGCGGGAACCCGGTCGCGAGCTCGACCACTTCCTGACCACGCAGGATCTCGCCCATCGCGTCCGACAGCACCTTGCCGTGCTCGCGCGTGATGATCTCTGCGAGCTCGCCCTTGCGCGCGTTCAACAGTTCCCGGAACGCGAACAACACGGACTGCCGTTTCGCGATCGAGTACCGCGACCACGTCTCGAAGCCAGCTTGAGCCGACGCGATCGCGGCCTCGATCTCGCCCTCGTCAGCGAGCGCGACACTCGCGATCTGGGCGCCCGTCGCGGGATTGAACACCGGTGCCGTCCGCCCAGACGACGACGGCGCGACCCGCCCACCAATCCAATGAGAGATGACCGGGGTGTCGGTCGTCGATGCGGAAGTCGCGGAAGTCTCGATGCTCATGCCGTCAACGCTGGCGCATGCGGGCATCCGGTGCGCGTGCCATTTCGGTGAGCGATAGCGAATTCGGAACGACACTGTGGCGAAACGCGCGGCGCCCCGGCGTCGCCACGGGGCGCAGGCTCATGCCCCGGATGCTCCGGTCGCGTCGTGAGCATCGGCGAGCGAGAGCGCCGTCCACAGCTCGGCCCGTCCGCCGAACGAGTCGAGGTCGAGCGACACGCGGTCGCCGAGCGCACCGATCCAGCTGCGCAGCGTGTGCCGGTGGATTCCGAGGGAGCGCGCCGCGCGATCCCAGTTGCCGTTGTGCTCGAGCCAGACGCGGGCCGCCTCGAGCAACCGCGCGCGTTCCTCCGCGGGAAGCCCGTCGAGCGGGGCGAGCATGCGTCTCGCGAGCTGCGTGCCACCCGAGGTCTGCGCGAACCGGAGGAACCCGCCATCGCGAACCTCGTCGAACGACGCCGCCCTCCCTCGCTCGGCCCGCGTCATGGCCGTGTGCGCCTCCGACCAGGCCTCGCGAATTCGCTCGTACGAGTCGAGGGTCGTACTGCCGACGCGCCGACCGTGGCGCTGCAGCAGTGCGGCGAGTCGTTCACCCTCACGCGGCGAAGCGACCACGGCGAGCGCGGTGTCGTACTCGGCGAAGAAGCAGTCGGCCGCCGATGCGGTGAACCACTCGAGCTCGTCGAAGAGCGCCTGCGACGGGACTTCGAGATCGACCGTGAACAGGGCCGCCGGTGTGGCGGGGAGACCGCCGAGTCCCGCCGCCGCCGTCCGCTCCGCGGCGTCGAGCGCGCCCGCGGCGATCAGTTCCATGACCCCGGTTCGCAGGTGGCGACGCGACGCGTCGAGGGCGCGCTGCTGTTCGAGCGAGATGCTCGCGAGGGCGATGACGCTGCTGACGAGATCGCTGCCGCGCGAGTCGAGCGGTGCATCCGTGCCGACGGCAAGTGCCCCGCGCAGTGCACCGCCGTGCCCGATGGTCTGTACGGTCGCCGGCCCTGGCTCGGTGAGCGTGACCGATGCGGGGCTGCCGCGCCGGAGCAGCGTTCGCGCTTCACCGTCGACCGTGTCGGCCAGATCACGCGGGATGCTCCTGCCGCCCGGAACGGGGACGGCATTGCCCGCACCGTCGTAGAGCCTGACCCAGGCGTCGAGTTGTGCCGAGAGGGTGCGAAGGATCTCGCGCAGGCCATTGGTCTTGACCGCCGCCCTCGCGATGCGCCGGTGCGCGTCGAGCGACTGCGCGAGCCGAGCTCCCCGCTCGTCGGCGATCGCGTCGGCGACGTGGCGGATGATGCCGATGAACGGGGCGCCGCCCGACACCTCGAGGAGCGTGAGCCCGTGCCGCTCGCACGCCGCGACGAGGCCCGCCGGGAACGTCTCGTGCAGGATTTCGGTGGCGAATCCGATCGCGAGCACGGACGCGTCGCGGAGTCGATGAACGTACTCGTCGACTTCGTCGGCCCGAGCGCCGATGAACTGCGCGCCGTCGGTCAGCAGCACCTGGCCGGGTTCCAGCCACGGCGTGGGGTCGGCGAGGTCGGAACTGTGGACCCAGAGGATGCGCTCGGTCAGGTCGGCCTCTCGCGCGAGCGCGACGAGCCGCAGCCCGAGGCCCTCGAGCCCCAGCAATTCCGTCAACGCAACCATGCGGTATCCATCTTGTCGAGCATCCGTGTGATCTTCGACACTATGGCACGCGGTTGCGGCGCGAAACGAGCAGACACTGTCACCATGACCTGCATGCTCGCCTCGGACTCGCCCAGCCCCACGCCACTCGACCCGTCGAACGATTCGATTCGGGATCGCGACAACGCGAGCGTCTTCCACTCGTGGTCGGCGCAGCGTGCACCGGCGGCGCTGCCGATCGTCGGCGGCCTCGGAACCGAGGTGTGGGACGCCGACGGCACGCGCTACCTCGACTTCTCGAGCCAGCTCGTGAACGTCAACATCGGGCACCAGCATCCGCGCGTCGTCGAGGCCATCAAGCGGCAGGCCGACGTGCTCACGACCCTCGCGCCCGCGCACGCCAGCGAGGTGCGTGCCGAGGCCGCCGAACTGATCCTGTCGCACGCGCCGGAGGGATTCTCGAAGGTCTTCTTCACCAACGGCGGCGCCGACGCCAACGAGAACGCGATCCGCATGGCCCGCCTCGCGACCGGCCGCGAGAAGGTCGTCTCGCACTACCGCTCGTATCACGGCAACACCGGCTCTGCCGTCTCGGCGACCGGCGACTGGCGCCGCATCCCGAACGAGTATTCGCGCGGCCACGTGCACGTGTTCGGTCCGTACCTGTACCGCACCGAGTTCTGGGCCGAGTCGGCGGTGCAGGAGTCCGAGCGCGCGCTGCGCCACCTCGAGCGGACGATCCAGGCCGAGGGCCCCGACTCGGTCGCAGCGATCCTGATCGAGACGATTCCAGGCACGGCCGGTGTGCTCGTGCCGCCGCCCGGTTACCTATCCGGCGTGCGAGCGATCGCCGACGCGTACGGCATCGTGCTGATCTTCGACGAGGTCATGGCCGGCT
>JBQDJW010000262.1:0-4965 GCA_052086425.1 Pseudoclavibacter sp.
TCGTGCCGAGCGTGAGCGTGCGTGTGTCGGTGCGGGTCGCTCCAGGACAAGACTCCGTCGAGGCGGCCGACGCCGTCATCGAGCACCTGAGGGCGCGCGTCCCGTTCGGCGCGAGCGTCGATGTGAGCGATCTCGAGGTCGGCCAGGGGTTCCTCGTCGACGAGTCGGCGCCCGCCGTCGGCACGATGCTCGCGGCGATGCGCGACGCGTGGGGGAATGAACCGGAGCGAGTCGGCATCGGCGGCTCGATTCCCTTCATCGCGTCGCTCACCGACCGATACCCGGATGCGCAGATCCTCGTCACGGGCGTGGAGGATCCGTCGACGATGGCGCACAGCCCCAACGAGTCGCAGCACCTGGGCGTCCTCAAGCGGGCGACGCACGCCGAGGCCCTCTTTCTCGCGCGGTTCGCCCGCGACGGAGGGAATATCGCGTAATCTCAGGCTGTTACCGCCTATGCGGTCGCCCGCGTGCATCCGCTGCCATCATCGCAGCTGGCGGCGATCGCGATCAGCGCGCCAGACGAAGGAGGAGCCATGAGCATGACGCTCGACGGGATCACGATGACCGACGCCACACACGGTGTCACGCTCTCGCAAGGGGCGGCCGCCAAGGTCAAAAGCCTGCTCGGCCAGGAGGGTCGCGATGACCTTCGCCTTCGAGTCGCCGTGCAACCGGGCGGCTGCTCCGGACTGATCTACCAGCTCTACTTCGACGAGCGCGAGCTCGAGGGTGACGCGTCGGTCGACTTCGACGGCGTCGAGGTCATCATCGACCCGATGAGCGTCCCGTACGTCGAAGGCGCCTCGATCGACTTCGAGGACACGATTCAGAAGCAGGGTTTCACGATCGACAACCCGAACGCGGTCGGCTCGTGCGCCTGCGGCGATTCGTTCCACTGATCGACCGCTGACGCACCGCGCGTGAGTCGAGGCCGCCGGCCGAGACCTGCACGACGCACGTGCGACACGCCCGAGACGCGATCGCGAACGGCGGCGCTCCGAACCCGGAGCGCCGCCGTTCGCGTTTCGACAGGGCGTCGAAGTCGGCGCGCCCGAATCGTTTCCGCGCCCCAACACCCTCTAGACTGGCAGTCACCTGTATGCGTCACCTCGAAAGGTCTGTCGTGCGAAAAGACCACCGATCCAAGTGGATCGCGCTTCCCGTCGCGGGGCTCATCGTCGCGGTACTCGCGGCGTGTACTCCGCAGCAGTATCAGCAGGGTTGGCTGCCCGGTGAACCGGGGACCAGCTCGATCGGCGACCTGGTGACGCCGTTCTGGGTCAACAGCTGGATCACGCTCGTCGTGCTCGGCGTCTTCGTGTGGGGCCTCATCATCTGGTGCCTCGTCGTCTACCGGCGCCGCCGGAGCGACCGCGGCCTGCCGAAGCAGATGCGCTACCACATGCCGATCGAGATCCTCTTCACGATCGTGCCGCTCATCCTCGTCGGCGGACTCTTCGCCTTCACGGTGCGCGACACCGCCCAGATCGAGAACAATTACGCGGTCGGTGAGGACGCCGCGCTCGACCCCGAGAATGCGGCCGACGTGCACATCGAGGTGTACGGCAAGCAGTGGTCGTGGGACTTCAACTACCTGAACGTCGATGGCAGCGACTACGACGGCGGCGTCTACTACCAGGGCGTGCAGACCCAGCCCTCGTACGACGAGAACGGCAACACGACCGGCGAGGTCGACGAGTCGACCATGCCCGTGCTCTACGTGCCGGTGGGTGCGCAGGTGCTCATCGACCTCAAGAGCCGCGACGTCGCGCACTCGTTCTGGATCATCGACTTCCACTACAAGGAAGACACGATTCCGGGCAAGACCAACCAGATGTCGTTCACGGCCGACCGGGTCGGCACGTACCTCGGCAAGTGCGCCGAGCTTTGCGGCGAGTACCACTCGATGATGCTGTTCGAGCTGCGCGTGGTCGAGGCCGACGACTACAACGCCTACATCGAGTCGCTCCGCGCCGAAGGCAACGAGGGCGCGCTCGGTGACGTGTACAACCGCAACAACAACCTTCCGGGTACCGAAGCTCCCGAGTTCGACCCCGAAGAGACCGAGTAGGACAGGCGAAGATCATGACATCGACGTTGAACCGTCCTGAGACGACAGTCCCTCTCAGCGAGGCGAATCCCGTACCGAGCCGCACGGTCGCCCGCAAGGGCAACATGCTCGTCAACTGGCTCTCGAGCACCGACCACAAGGTGATCGGGTACATGTATCTGATCTCGAGCGTGATCTGGTTCTGCATCGGCGGCGTCATGGCGCTGCTGATCCGCGCCCAGCTCTTCGAGCCGGGCATGGAGCTCATCGCCACGCGCGATCAGTACAACCAGCTGTTCACGATGCACGGCACGATCATGCTGCTGATGTTCGCGACGCCGTTGTTCTCGGGCTTCGCGAACGTGATCATGCCACTGCAGATCGGCACGGCCGACGTGGCGTTCCCGCGCCTGAACGCGTTCGCGTTCTGGCTGTTCACATTCGGCGCGATCGTCGCCGTCGCAGGCTTCCTCACGCCGAGCGGCGCCGCCGCCTTCGGATGGACCGCGTACACACCCTTATCGCTCACGACATTCTCTCCGGGCGTCGGAGGCAATCTCTGGGTCGCGGGCATGACCGCGACCGGTTTCGCGACGATCTTCGGTGCAGTGAACTTCATCACCACGATCGTGACGATGCGCGCGCCCGGCATGACGATGTGGCGCATGCCGATCTTCACGTGGAACACGCTGATCACGTCGATCCTCGTGCTGTTCGCGTTCCCCGTGCTCGCGGTCGCGTGGTTCGGTCTGCTCATGGACCGCGTCTTCCTCACCCACATCTATGACGTCGAAGCCGGCGGCACGATCCTGTACCAGCACCTGTTCTGGTTCTTCGGTCACCCGGAGGTCTACGTCATCGCGCTGCCGTTCTTCGGCATCGTCTCCGAGATCTTCCCCGTGTTCAGCCGCAAGCCGGTGTTCGGGTACAAGACCCTGGTCGGAGCCACCATCGCGATCGCCGCGCTCTCGGCGTCGGTGTGGGCGCACCACATGTACGTAACCGGCTCGGTGCTCTTACCGTTCTTCGCGCTCATGACCATGCTCATCGCGGTGCCGACGGGTGTGAAGATCTTCAACTGGATCGGCACGATGTGGCGAGGGTCGATCACCTTCGAAACGCCGATGCTGTGGTCACTCGGCTTCCTCGTCACGTTCATCTTCGGCGGTCTGACCGGCGTCATCCTCGCGGCCCCGGTGCTCGACTTCCACCTCAGCGACACCTACTTCGTCGTCGCGCACTTCCACTACGTGGTGTTCGGGACCGTCGTGTTCGCCATGTTCGCCGGCTTCTACTTCTGGTGGCCGAAGTGGACGGGCAAGATGCTCAACGAACGGCTCGGGAAGATCCACTTCTGGCTGCTGTTCATCGGCTTCCACATGACGTTCCTGATCCAGCACTGGCTCGGCGTCATGGGCATGCCGCGGCGCTATTACACGTACCAGCCCGAAGACGACTTCACGTGGATGAACCAGCTGTCGACGTTCGGCGCGATCATCCTCGCGATCTCGATGATCCCGTTCTTCTTGAACGTGCTCGTCACGGCCGTCAAGGCGCCGAAGGTGGAGGTGGACGACCCGTGGGGCTACGGCGCGTCGCTCGAGTGGGCGACAAGCTGCCCGCCGCCGCGCCACAACTTCACGGAGATCCCGCGCATCCGCTCGGAGCGCCCCGCGTTCGATCTGCATCACCCGGAGGCCGCGCTCATGACGGTCGGCCAGGGCCCGCTGAAAGACGCGCCCGACGCACCGGTGCTCGACCAGGCCGACGGAAAGGTGAAGTAGCGCATGAAATCGCTCGAACGTATTCTCACGATCCTGGCGCTCTTCTTCCTCGTAGTCACCATCGCGTACACGATCTGGACCACCATCGACACAGGCGGACCGGAGTGGGTCGGCGTCGTCGCCCTGTTCCTGATGTTCCTCTTCTCGGGCTTCATCGCCTTCTACATGTGGTTCGAGCGTCGGCCGTTCCGCGTGAAGGTGCTCCCGGAGGACCGCCTCGACGGTGAAATCGACGAGGCCGAGCAGGAGCTCGGGCAGTTCAGCCCGTGGAGCTGGTGGCCGATCATGCTCGCCGCCTGCATCGGGTTCGTGATGTTCGGCATGGCCGTCGGAGCCTGGCCGACGTTCTTCATCGCTCCGCTCCTGCTGCTCGGCATCTTCGGCTGGTCGTTCGAGTACTACCGCGGTCACCTGAAGCACTAGCGCGCGCCCACAGCGGCCGCAGCCCCGACTCTCGGGCGCTGCGGCCGCTCTGTCGTTTCGGCGGCCGCCGGGCGCTTTCACTCTGCGCGGCGCTCGCGAGGAGGCAACGTGCCTCTCTCCGAGGTGCCGCGCCAAGGGCGTGTGTCATAAAGGTTGAGCGGTCTGGCTGAGACTCTGGAGGCGTGTCGGGCTTCCATCTCCTCGGCTGCTGGCCGCCGCTGATCGGGACGGGAAGATCGGCTGGACGGTGTCGGTGGACTCGTCGATTGCCCGTGCGCATCAGCACGCGACCAATGTCACGCGCCCCACAGGGGGCTGGATCGAATTACACGCATCCGGCCGTCGAGCAGCCTGATCACGCGGTCGGACGCTCCCACGGCGGGCTGTCGACGAAGATCCACCAGCTTGTCGACGACCCTGGGCTCCCGATGGTGGTCGCCGTTGCGCCCGGCCAGTCCGGCGATGCGCCCGCGTTACTGCCACTGCTATCCAGGCTCCGTGTCGCGCGCCCACTCGGGCGTCCCCGCACGCGTCCCGACGCGGTCCGTGGAGACAAGGCGCACTCCTCCCGCGCAATCCGCGCCCACCTGCGCGATCGCGGGATCCGCGCCGTGATCCCGCAACCGCGCGATCAGCAGGCTCACCGCAAACGACGCGGGTCGCGCGGCGGGCGCCCTCTTGGCTTCGACGCAGTCGACTACAAGG
>JBQDJW010000263.1:0-2876 GCA_052086425.1 Pseudoclavibacter sp.
CTACCCGAGCCCGGCGTCGGAGTCGTTCCTGCAGGTGGGACCCTGGCGCGGCTGACTCGGCAGATGCCGTATCCGTGGGCTATGGAACTGCTGCTCACGGGCGATCCGATCAATGCGGAGACGGCACTACAGCGCGGCCTGGTCAACAGGGTGGTGCCCGCGGCCGATCTCCTCGACAATGCGGTGAGCCTGGCGAAACGACTGCTGCAACTCAGCGGGAACTCGCTCGCAGTCATCAAATCCTCGGTCTCGCAACTGGCGGAGATGCCGCTGAGCGCTGCTTTTCACGCGGAAGCGCTCTACGGGCAGCAGGCCTTCGCCAGCCCCGATGCCAAGGAGGGCCTCGCCGCGTTCGCCGAAGGCCGCGCCCCACAGTTCCCCAGTCGTGCCTCGGCGTCCGAGTCCGGGATCGACGACAGCGAAGCCGAATAATCGAACCGGGCGGAGAATGTGGCAATCTATCATGAAGGCATGGATCACCACGGACCTGTAGGAGCATCTCAACTCAACGACGAGGTATCGGCCGACACGGTGCTGGCGCTCCTCAGAGCGACATCTGCGGACCACACTGCTGCGATTGAGGAGATCGACTCGCGCATCCGCGCTGAGGGTCTTGACCCCCGCACGGCACAGCGGATCATCGCCGAGGCACGGCAGCTGCAGAACACGCATTCGCATCTGCATCGCCGATCACAGGAACTCGCCGGGCTGCTGTCATCTGCCCGAGAACTCGTGGCGCTGCACGATGTAGATACGGTGCTCCAGCGTCTGGTCCAGCGCGCCCACGACCTGATCGGAACGGACGTCACCTATCTGTCCGAGATTGAGGCGGGCACCGGTGGAATGCGCGTGCGCCATTCCGTCGGCACCGTCTCGGAACTCTTCCGCGACCTCGTCGTTCCCATGGGGAAGGGGCTGGCAAGCAAGGTTGTCGAGGCGCGTGCCCCGGTCTGGGTTTCCCGTTACGAGGAGATGATCGAGGCACCTCGTGATCCCGGTATCGATGCAGCGGTCGAGGCCGAAGGGCTGAGCTCATTCCTCGGTGTCCCGATGATCGTCGGAAACGAGATCCTCGGTGCCCTCTTCGCCTGCAACCGGTTCGGCCACGATTTCACTCCGGAGCAGGTCGCACTGCTGTCGGCCTTCGCCGATCATGCCACGGTCGCCCTGAATTCCGCCCGACTGTTGCGCAACAGTCACCAAGCCGCCGAGGCTGCCGAGACTGCCTATCGTGAGCTCGCCGATCATGTCGCGCAGATGGAGCGGGCGAATCAAGTCCATGAGACGCTCACAGCGGCCGTGGTCGCGGGTGGTTCGATCGGGGAGATCGTGACCACGATGTCACGGGCCCTCGCGCATCCGGTGATTGCTCTTGACGCCCGACTGCGCCGACTCACGGCCGATCCCATCGACGTGGTTTCCGTGCCGGCTGCACACAAGCTCGCCGCCGCGGAAGCGACGATAGACGACACCCATTGGATCACCATCGCGATCGTGGGTGCCGACTCCCTGACTGGAGCGCTCATCATGCAGGCGGAGTCCGGCAGTCACAGTGCCGTCGAATATCGACTCCTCGAGCGTGCGGCACATGTGGCGGCGCTGCTGTCATTGAAACGCGACGCCGTGGACACCGCTCGCGCGGAACGTCGATCACGCATCCTCCGCGATCTCCTTGACGGAACCGAACTCGAACGAGCCGATCCCACCTCGGAGCTTTTAACGCTTTCCGGTCAGATCCGGTGGGCATCGGCACTGAGCATTCCCGATGGCGACACGGTCCGCCCAACACGACGGATCGCCCAGCTCGTCGGTGATGAGGCAATATTCACTCTGCGAGGCAATCAACTGATAGTCCTATGGGCGATCGCGGACGGGCCGGAGCATACGGAACGGCTGCGACGACAACTTGCTGCCGAGATGCCTTCGGCCATCACAGCGGTCTTCGCCCCCATCCACGATGAGTGTCTCGTGGCCTCGGCCGAACGATCTGCGCGCTGCCTAGAGATTCTCCCGTCGCTGGGGATCGCCGGATTGAGTGTTCCTGCCGAGTCCTTTGTCCCCTATCAAGCCTTGGCGTCCACGGATCCAGATGCAGCGGTGCAGGTCCTCGCGCAGATGCTCGATCCGATCATTGCCTGGGATGAACGTCGAGGGACCGAACTCATTGCTACTCTCGGTGCCTACTTCGACGCTGGTGAGAGCGGTAGTGGAGCCGGGCGGATGCTCCACGTCCATAAGAACACCATCCATCAGCGCCTCGAACGGATCCACGAACTCACCGATGGTGCACTGGCCGACCCGGAGTATCGGTTCCGGGTGAATGCGGCTGTTCGTCTCCTCCGCCTCCGAGGAGAACTCTTAGAGTCCGCGCTGGCGCAGAAGCCGCGCTGAGATCATCGATATTGCTCCGGCGACGATCATGTAGAGGCTGATGGCCCATGAGCCGCCGTAGGTCGAGAGGAGCTCAAGGTAGATGATCGGAACGAACGCAGATCCGACAATCGTTCCGATGCCCAAGGCGAGCGAGATCCCGGTGTAGCGGATCCGCACATCGAAAGCGTCAGCATAGAGCACCCCAAGGGTGCCATAGGAGGCGCAGAAGGCAATGGTGGCAAGCGCGTAGCCGAACAGTGCGAGCATGAGGTTGCCGGTGTCGATGAGCCAGAATGAGGGAAAAGCGGTGATGGCGATGGCCGCCGAGCCGATGGTGAAGATCCGGCGAGCACCATGCTTGTCCGCCAGATGACCGGCGACCGGAATGCCGATCGCAGCACCGATCGAACACAGGGTCGCCATCAGCAGCATCTGGCCGCGATCGAAACCGATGTACTCGGTGCCGTAGGTCAGGCTGAAGGTGAAGAGCATGTAGAAGACCG
>JBQDJW010000263.1:2886-4955 GCA_052086425.1 Pseudoclavibacter sp.
AGCGCCGCGAGGCAGACTTCGCGCCAATGAGTGCTCAGCGTCTCCGCGATCGGTACCCGAGCGCTTCGCCCTTGAGCTCGGATCGCCTCGAATTCAGGCGTCTCGGAGATTTTCAGTCGAATCAGCAGACCGAGAATCACGAGCACGGCGCTCGCGAGGAACGGCACACGCCAACCCCATGATTCGAATGCGGCAGCGGGGAGCTGATTGAGTCCCAGATAGATCAGCGTTGCCAATGTGAGCCCGAGAGCGAGTCCGATCTGAGGGACGCTTCCGTAGAGACCCTTGCGGTTGGTGGGTGCATGTTCGACGACGATGAGCACGGCTCCACCCCATTCGCCGCCGAGGGCGAATCCCTGGATGAAGCGCAGGGACATGAGCAGCAGCGGAGCGGCCACACCGATCTGAGCGTATGTGGGAAGCAGACCGATGGCGAAGGTCGCCCCTCCCATGAGCATCAGGGACAGCACGAGCATGGTCTTGCGACCGATGCGATCACCGAAGTGGCCGAAGACGATCGACCCGAGAGGCCGTCCGAAATAGCCGACGGCGATTCCACCGAAGGCAAGTATCGTGCCGACCACCGGATCATATTCGGGGAAGAACAGCGTATTGACAACGAGCGCGGCGGCCGTCGAATAGGCGAAGAAATCGAACCACTCGACGGTGGTGCCCAGGAGACTCGATAGGGCAATGGTCCGCATGCTGGGCTGATGTGCCCGGTTGTCGGCACCCACCGATTCACTCGGCGCTTTACTCGGCCGTGTGCTGGTCTTGTCCGTCGGTTCGTCGGCGATGTTCGATGTCATGATTCTCCTCATTGAGATGGTTCGGTAGGCAGGGGATGGTGCCATGGTTCCAAGCTGGCACCGAAGAACCTATAGACGAGCGACCACCTCGACGAGCTTCTGCTTGGGCAATCAACCATACCGATGGGTCCGGATCGGCACCTACAGTGAGCTGAGCAACCACAACTGAGGCAATCGATACGTCACCGGAGGGCAAGCGTGAGCAGAGAAGCGGCGCACAGCAGCAGGATTTCAGGAT
This sequence comes from Pseudoclavibacter sp., assembly GCA_052086425.1. Taxonomy (GTDB): domain Bacteria; phylum Actinomycetota; class Actinomycetes; order Actinomycetales; family Microbacteriaceae; genus Pseudoclavibacter. The sequence goes on from JBQDJW010000263.1 coordinate 3,934, forward strand.
TCAGGAAGTACTCGATCGAGGAACGGCGCGCTGAGGTGGCGAGGATGTCGGGAGTGCCGGTCACAGCGCTGGAAGCCTGGAGCCCGAAGACGGGTCTGTCCCTCGACCAGGCCGATCGGATGATTGAGAACGTTCTCGGAGTGCTGGGGATTCCGATCGGCATTGCGACGAACTTTCGTGTCGACGGTCGGGAGGTGCTCGTCCCGATGGCCACTGAGGAGCCATCGGTCGTTGCTGCCGCGAGCAACCTTGCCCGGATGACCCGCGAACTCGGCGGATTTCGGACTTCGCAGACACCGCCGCTCATGCAGGCCCAGATACAGATTCTCGATGTCGCTGATCCCGAGGCAGCTCGCCTGCGTCTTCTTGAAGCGAGCGAGGAGATCGGTGCACTTGCCGACGCCCAGGACACGCGACTCGTCGAGGTCGGAGGCGGTGTGCGCGACATCGTCGTTCGCCTCGTGCCGAGCAGACGGCAAACCTACGTCGTCGTCCACCTGGTCGTCGACGTCAAGGATGCGATGGGTGCGAATGCGGTCAACACGATGGCCGAGGCGGTGGCGCCACGACTGGCCGAGATCGCTGGCGGCCGCACACTCCTGCGAATACTCACGAACAAGGCGGACCGGAGACTGACTCGTGTTCGCGCAGTATTCGACGCTGAACTCCTCGGCGGCCCCGAGGTGGTGGAGAACATGCTTGACGCCGCGGAATTCGCCGTTGCCGATCCCTACCGGGCGGCAACGCACAATAAGGGGATCATGAATGGCATCACCGCGGCCGTCCTCGCCACTGGCAATGACACACGAGCCGTTGAGTCCGGGGCTCATTCTCATGCCGTCGGGGCAGATGGACTCTACACCGCAATGTCACGCTACGAAGCCGATGGGCAGGGCAACCTCGTCGGAACTATGGAACTGCCGATGCCTGTCGGGCTGGTCGGCGGTGCGACGAGCGTGCATCCCGGGGCGAAGACCGCCGTATCGGTGCTGGGCGTCGAAACCGCCGCTGAGCTAGCCTCG
>JBQDJW010000264.1:0-4927 GCA_052086425.1 Pseudoclavibacter sp.
GCGGAATCGTCGGCGGTGTCCCTGGGGCCCGGCTCGCTCATGCGTCGATGCTACTTGGCGCCCTCGCCGCGGCCGGCGCGGGCGAGGGCGCGGCGGCCCGCAATGCGCGCGTCGCTTCGGCGTGGGATCATCGCACGGTGCAACCAGGCGGGGAGCGATCGGGCGGAACGGCGGGGCAAGTGGACGAATCGCGGCGCGCGAGGCGGAACCGCGAGGCGCATCGCGGCGCATCGGCCGGCTCCGGCGCCGTGACCTCGACCACGACGGTGGCGACCCGCCCCCGGCGCGCGATTCCGATTCCGCTCGCGGTGATCGTCGCACTCGTCGGGCTGCTCGTCATCGCCCTCGGATTCGGCACGGGCGCGGGCGTCGCCGCGGCGGGCACGACCGTCGTCGCCGCGTCGAACGCGCCGAAGACCTTCGACTCGGCCCACTTCTCACCGGCGGAGCCCGCCGGCGCCCAGCCCCTGCGCACGTGCTCGCTCGACGGCGCGACCGCCCAGCCGGGCGCGCTCACGTTCCACGGCTACGCGATCAACTCGCAAACCGGCGACGTGCTGTTCAATCGCCGCGCCGACAGCCCGAATCCCACAGCCTCGACCATGAAGCTGGTGACGGCGGCGGCGGCACTCACGGTCCTCGGGCCCGACTACCGCATCCCGACTCGCGTTTACGCGGGCGAGCTCGAGGGCGAAGTGGTGCTCGTCGGCTCCGGCGACGTGACGCTCTCGTCGCTGGCGCCAGGCCAAGCGAGCTACTACAGCGGCACGACGGCGTTCCTCAGCGACCTCGCCGAGCAGACGATGGATGCGCGCGGCGACGCGGCCATCACGAGCGTCAGCTACGACGAGTCGTTCTACGACGGCGATCAGTGGCACCCCACCTGGAACGAGCAGGACCGCATCGACGGCTACATCTCGCCGATCTCGGCGCTCACCGTCGACGGCGGGCGGCAAGAACCGCCGTCACTCGTGTCGCAGCGCACCGAGCGGCCCGCTGAGGAGGCCGTGACGAGCTTCACCCAGAAGCTTGGCCTCGGCACCGACGCCATCATCGGCTCGGCGGGCGTGCCGGAGGGCGCGACGATGCTCGGCGAGGTGTGGTCGCAGCCCGTCTCCGAGCTGATCCGCTACGCCCTGCTCGACAGCGACAACGTCATGGCCGAGACGCTCGCGCGGCTCGTGGCGGTCGAGAGCGGCACCGGCAACACGTTCGACGCCATCAACCCCGCGATGAACGAAGCGCTCGGCAACCTCGGTCTCGACACGACGGGCCTCGACGCGCGAGACGGATCGGGCCTCAGCGGCGACGATCGCGTCACCGCACGCCTCGAGGTCGAGCTGCTGCAGCTCATCGGATCCGACGAGTTCGGGCTCGGCCAGATCCGCGAAACCCTGCCGAGGTCGGGAACGAACGGCACGCTGAGCTCGCGCTTCAACCCGGCCGTTTCGGGTGTTCCGGCAGGCGCGATCACCGCCAAGACTGGCTGGATCGAGGACGTCTACGGCCTCGCCGGCTACATTGACGCGGCCGACGGCACCCGCATCACGTTCGCCTACTACGTTGTCGGCACCGTGCAGATCTCGAACCGCGATGTGCTCGACTCGATCGCGGCGGCCACCTACAACTGCGGTGGCGATCTCGCCGACTGGTAGGCGAGCGGTGCCGGATGCGGTTGGCACCGGATGCGGTCGGGTCGCGTCTCGCGTTTCGGTCGCGTTCGTCGCCACGGCCGAGCCGGTCGCGCTGCCGCGATGACGAGATCGTGACCCGACCGTGTGCCGGTCGCCAGCATCCGTTGCCATGATGGATCGCATGACCTCCGCGCTGCTCATCATCGACGTTCAGAACGACTTCACCGAGGGCGGGGCGCTCGGCGTGAACGGGGGTGCCGCCGTCGCGAAGGCCGTGTCGGCCCTGCTCGCGCGCGACGCGCACCGCTACGCGCTGGTCGCAGCGTCCCGCGACTGGCACAACGCCGAGGGTGACAACGGCGGGCACTTCGCGCTCGACGAGGCGCCAGACTTCGTCGACACCTGGCCCGTGCACTGCGTCGCGGGCACGCCGGGCGCCGAATACCACCCGGACCTCGACCTGGCCGAGGTGCGCGTGCACGTGCGAAAGGGGCAGGGACTGCCGTCGTACTCGGCATTCGAGGGCACCGACGACGACGGCGCGCTCCTCGCGGCCGTGCTGCGCGAGACCGGCATCACACGGGTCGACATGGTCGGCATCGCGATCGACCACTGCGTGCGCGCGACCGCGCTCGACGCGAAGCTGGCCGGATTCGACGTGCGCGTACTCGCCGAGTTCACGGCTGCCGTGTCGCCCGAGCGGGTCGGTGAGACGGCCCGCGAGCTCGAGCGCGCCGGCGTCGAGGTCGAGGGCGAGCCCATCGGCGCCGCCGAATAGCAGCCGCCGGAACGGACCGAGCCGGGCGCATGAGGCACCTCCCGGCCAGGCCGCGCTCGGTGCGGCGCCCTACGCGTCCTGCGGCACGAGCAGCTGGTGCTGCGCCAGCTCGCGGTAGAGCGGTGTCGACTCGACGAGCCCGGCGTGCGTGCCGCGACCGGCGACCCGGCCTCGCTCGAGCACGACGATCTCGTCGCTGTCGACGACCGTCGAGAGTCGGTGTGCGATGACGACGAGCGAGCGTCCCTCGGCGACCCGGTCGATCGCGTCGCGCATCGCGCGCTCGTTCGCGCCGTCGAGCGACGACGTCGACTCGTCGAGCAGCAGGATCGGCGGGGCCGCGAGCAGCGCGCGGGCGATCGCGAGCCGCTGGCGCTCGCCGCCGGACAGCATCACGCCGGCCTCGCCGACCGCGGCCTGAAGCCGGTCGCGCGAGCGATCGAGCACCCCGCCGAGGTTGACCTCGCGCAGCACGGCCTCGCACTCGTCGTCGCTCGCGTCTGGCCGCCCGAGGCGCAGATTCTCGGCCAGGGTGCCGGCGAGCACGGGCGCGTCTTGCTGGACGTAGCCGATCTGGCGTCGCAGCTCGGCGCGGTCGATCGAGCGCAGGTCGACACCGCCGAGTAGGATGCTCCCCGCCGTCGGCGAATAGAAGCGCTCGATGAGCGCGAGCGACGTGGACTTGCCGGCGCCCGACGGGCCGACGAGCGCGACCCGCTGTCCGCGCGGCACCTCGAACGACACGTCGTCCAGCACGAGCGGAGACGCCTCGCCGTCTGCCCCGCCCGAGCTGTCGCCCGCCGCGCTGAACAGTTCGTCGAGATCGCTGCCGCCACCGCCGCCCGCCATCGCCATCGGGCCGCCGCGGCGCGTGCCGCCGGCGAAGCGGTCGAGCCGGGCCGCGGCCCGTTCACGGGCCTCGCGCGCTCGAATCACCGTGTCTGGATAGCGGAACGAGACTCGATCGAACGTCAACGCCGCAGCATCCGGTTCGCCATCGGTGTTCGCGGCGCCCCGCAGCTGCACGAGCGGGCCGAAGGCGCGATCGTCGTGGCCCTCGTCCGGCAGTGCGATGATCTCTTGGATGCGTCCGAGCGCGCCGAGCGCCGAGTTGACGGCCGCGATGGCGCCGATGAACTGGCCGAGCGGCATGATCATCATGAACAGGAACATGATGAAGGCGACGAGGCTCGCGATCGACGTGTCGCCCGAAGCGACGCGCAGACCGCCGACACCGAGCACCGCGATGAGCGCGCCCTGCATCGCCACGCCCGACACGGGCACGACGAGCGCCGAGGCGGACGCGACGTCGAGGCCGCGGCGGTAGGCGCCGTCGACGTCCTCGTTCACGCGGCGCTCCTCGCGCTCCGTGGCGCCGGATGCGCGAATCGTGCGGACGGACGTGATCGAGCGTTCGACGGCCGACGTCAGCTCGCCGACCTTCGCCTGGGCGGCGGCACTCGCGGTGCGGATGCGCCCGGAGAGCAGCACGACCGCGGCGAGCGCGACCACGACGACACCGACGGTCACCCCGAACAGCACGGGGTCGAGGATCACCATCGCGATGATCGCGCCGACGAACGTGAGCGTGCCGCCGACCGCCTCGACGAGGCCCTGCGTGAGGACGGCGCGCAGCAGGGTGGTGTCGCTGCCGACGCGGGAGACGAGGTCGCCGGTGCGGCGTGCGTCGAACTCGGTGATGGGGAGGCGCAGGAGCTTTGCCACGAGCTTGCGGCGGGTCGCGCGCACGATCGACTCGCCCGTGCGCTGCAGCAGATAGTGCTGGATGCCTTGGAGAAGCGCGCCGATGATGACGACTGCGATGAGCGCCCACATGAGCCACTGGGCGAGTGCGCCAGCCTCGACCTGACCGATGAGCACGCCGACGAGCAGGGGCTGGGCGAGCGAGAACCCGGCGCCCAAGATCGAGATTGCGACGATCGCCCCCATGAGGCCGGGATTCTCGAGGAGGTACGGGACGAGTTGGCGGAATGTAGCGCGCGGGCTGCCGTCGGTGTCGCGGCGATGGCGTCGGCCCGATCGGCGGTTGCCGCGCCCGACGGCCGCTTGGTCGTTTCCGGGGGCAGATGCGGGCCGATCGGGGAGGGGTGAATCGGGGTGCACGTCGGCGGCGCTCATGGCTTCCTACAGTAGTTCGCTCGCGGGTGGAGTTTGCTCGATCGACGACCGTTGAACCTGGTGTGAGTCGATCGACCTGGTCGCTCGGCAAATGGGGGGGCGGAAGTCGGGTATTTCGCGACACGCCGTTGCGTTGCGCTCAGAGCAAAACCGAAGCCGCCCAGGCAAACCCTGGCCAGACGGGAATTCCAGGTGAGGTGGGAAAAGTTTGGTCGATCGTCCAGCACTCGAGGTGGATTCACGTTCGCGAGCAAGGTGAATCTAAGTCGATGTCCAGGAAAGTTCGTCGTAGTGTTGGCATCGGAACCCGGGCCGGGGGGCCCGGGTTCCCGCGGCGCTTGCGCCGCAGAGGTCCTCCGCCCGCCTCGAGTGGGTG
>JBQDJW010000265.1:0-4918 GCA_052086425.1 Pseudoclavibacter sp.
GCTTTCCTGGCGTCGCGGAGAGCGACGTGTACGGCTTCCTCGAGCGCCACAACGGGTAATGTTCGTCGCATCCGACTGAAGGGGCGGACACAGATGATTGCGAAGCCGCTCGCGGATCGAATCGGCGTCGCGGCCGTAGCAAAGCGTGCGGGCGTCTCGACGGCCACCGTCTCGAACACGCTGAATCGCCCGCATATGGTGAGCGCGACCACCCAGGCGCGCGTGTTCGCGGCGATGGAAGAGCTCGATTTCGTTCCCAACGGATCCGCGTCTGCGCTCCGCCGCGGTCGAGGAGCGCTCATCGGGCTCGTCGTTCCGGACATCGTGAATCCGTTCTATGCGGCGATCGCGAAGGCGGTCGCGACGCACTCCCGCGAACGCGGGTATGTCATGGCGCTCTGTGTGAGCGATGATGACGGCGATACGGAGCTCGACCATTTCCGCATGCTCGCCGAACAGCGCGCCGCGGGCGCGATCGTCGTTCCGCTCCACGCCGATACCCGACGACTGGATCGCCTGCGGCTCGTTGGCGCTCATCCGGTTCTGATCGACCGGAAATGGCCCGTCGACGACGGGTGCTCCGTGATGATCGACGATGTCGAGGGCGGAAAACTCGCGGTCGAGCACCTTCTGAAGGGTGGTGCGCAACGGGTGGGGCTCGTCAACGGACCGCACGAGATTCCTCAGTGCGCGGATCGCGAGGCGGGGGCCCGCTCCGCGATCCGCGACGCTGGGCTCGCCGACGATGCCCTCACGGTGATCGAGGTTGCCGAGATGACGATCGGCGAAGGCATCGGTGCGGCCACCGAACTCCGACGCCAGGGCGTCGAGCACGTCTTCGGAACGAACGACCAGCTCGCAATCGGTGTGATGCGGGGCTTCGCAGAGCTCGGTCTGACGATGCCCGGCGACGTGGCCGTCGTCGGTTACGGCGACCTCGCTCTCGCAACGCAATCGCTCGTGCCGCTCACCTCGGTCCGCCAGCCGAAGGAGTTGATGGGGCGCACTGCCGTCGAACTTCTCGTTGCCGAAATCGAAGGCACCGCCGGCCACGAGCATCAGGCCAGCCTCCTGCAGCCCGAACTCGTGGTGCGTGAGTCCGCTCGATAACGCGTAGCGGTCGCGCGGTATTGACAGACGCCACAACGTCACTACTATTTATTTAATCGATTAAATACGACGGGTCGCGTGCCCGACGCACTCGGTGCATCAGAGCAGATTGAGGAACACATCGTGGTGGATTCGAACGACACGTCCCGCGCGGAGGGCACTCTCCTCGCGCCGAAGCCTCGCCGAAAGCCGCGGGTCGGCCTCGTCGCGGGCGGGCTCGGCACCTATTGGCCGCAGTTCCCCGGGCTGCTGCCCCAGCTGAAGGAGTCGGCAAGCTACGTCTCCGACCGCTTCCAGGCGATGGACGCCGACGTCACAGATGTCGGATTCATCTCCGATGAACGCGAGGGCGCGATCGCGGGCGAAAAGCTGCGGCAGGCCGATTGCGACCTCGTCGTACTCTTCCTGACGACCTACCTCACGGCCGCCATGGTGCTGCCGATCGCCCAGCGCGCCAACGCGCCCGTGCTGGTGATCGACTTGCAGCCCACCGAGAAGATGGACCACGCGTCGTTCGGCACCGGCGAATGGCTCGCGTACTGCGGCCAATGCCCCGTGCCCGAGGTCGGCAACGTCTTCCGCCGCGCCGGAATCCCGTTCCGGTCGGTGTCCGGCTGGCTCCGTCAAGAATCCGCCTGGGCGCGCATCGAGCAGTGGATCAACGCTGCTCACATCCGCGCCGCGCTGCGCGACGCGCGCCACGGCCTGATGGGCCACCTCTACCCCGGCATGCTCGATGTATCGACCGACCTCACGCTCCTCCCGACGACCTTCGGCTCGCATGTCGAGGTCCTCGAGTTCGATGACCTGCGCGTACGGGTCGACGAGGTCTCCGACGCACAGGTTCGCGAACGCATGCAGCTCGCGCGCGAAGTGTTCACGCTCGACGAGTCGGTCGACGAGGACGACTTCGCGTGGGGAGCGAAGGTTTCGGTCGGTCTCGACCGCTTGATCGATGATTTCGACCTCGACTCGCTGGCCTACTACCATCGCGGCCTCGGCGGAGAGCTGCACGAAAGGCTCGGAGCCGGAATGATCCTCGGCGCGTCTCTCCTGACGGCGCGAGGGGTGCCGACGACGGGCGAGTACGAGCTGCGCACCACCGTCGCCCAGCTCGCGACGCAGGTCATCGGCGCCGGCGGTTCGTTCTGCGAGATCCAGGCACTCAACTTTGAGGATGGTGTGGTCGAGATGGGCCATGACGGACCGGCGCACCTCGCAGTCTCGAGCCGGGAACCGTTGTTGCGCGGCCTCGGAATCTACCACGGCAAGCGCGGCTGGGGCGTCTCCGTCGAGTTCGACGTGACGCACGGACCCGTCACGTTGCTCGGGCTCGGCCAGGACCCGGACGGGAAGATGTCGTTCATCGCCTCCGAGGGCATCGTCTCTCCCGGTCCGGTCCTCGAGATCGGCAACACCACCAGTCGCGTCGACTTCGGCCGCGACCCGGGCGAGTGGGTCGACGAATGGTCGGCCACCGGCATCGGCCACCATTGGTCGCTGTCGGTCGGCAGTCGAATCGGCGACTACCGCGCCGCGGCTTCGCTTCTCGGCATCGACTTTCGCGAGGTCTGAGCGTGTCGATCACCGTCGTCGCAAAGTTCAATCCGCGGCCCGGGATGGGCTCTCGCATCATCGACGCATTCCGCGCGGTGTCACCGCAAGTCCATAACGAGAGCGGCTGCGAGCTGTACGCGGCGCATCTTGAGCGCGACGGTGATGTCGTCGTGATGGTCGAACGCTGGTCATCCCTCGAGAAGCTTGACGCGCACGCCGAAGGCGCGCCGCTTCAACAGCTCAACGAGCTGACGGCAGATCTCGTCACGCGCCCGTACGAGGTATGGATCCTGGATCCTGTACCGCTCGGTGACCCGGCGCGCAGAATCATCCCCCGCGCCTGACCGTTTCTGCGGGGTGCCGTAGGCCGGCGCCCCGCTCCCCTTCATCATCACGAGGGCGCCCGACACCGGGCGCATTATCAAAGGAGATCACCGTGAAAATCGGCAGCAAATCAACTACGGGATGGCGTGCGACCATCTCGGTCGCCATGTCGAACTACATCGAGGCCGGATCGATCATCGCGATCGCCACCAGCCTGGGGTTCTGGCAGGCCGAGCTCGGGTTCGACGACCTCACCGCTGGGCTATTGGCGGCTTTCAGCGCCAACGCATTCGGCGCCGCGATCGGAGCGATCCTCGGCGGTCCGCTGAGCGACCGATATGGCCGCAAGTTCATCTACACCTACGATCTCGTCGTCTTCATGGTCGGCGTGCTGATCGCGGCATTCGCTGTCAACGTGCCGATGCTGTTCCTCGGTTTCGTCCTCACCGGAATCGCCGTCGGCGCCGGTGTGCCTGCGTCCTGGACGTACATCGCGGAGCAGGCCCCGTCACGGGATCGCGCGAAGCACGTCGGAACGGCGCAGCTCGCGTGGTCGTTCGGTCCGTTCGTCGGTTTCGCACTGGCCGCACTCCTCGCACCGCTCGAGCTGTTCGGAAGCCGGCTCATCTTCCTCCATCTGTTCATCGTGGCCGCGATCGTGTGGTGGATTCGTCAGGGGCTGCCGGAGTCGAAAGCATGGACGGACCAGCGCGACGCCAGGACCGCGGGCATCAAGACCGCCCACCACGGCGGGCTGCGCGGACTGTTCTCGAAGCGCGTCAACATCAAGGCGCTGCTGTTCCTCTTCGGCGTGTACGGTTTCTGGGGCATCGTCGCAGGCCAGGCGGGCATCTTCATGCCACGGGTGTATGCCGCCGCGGGTGTCGAGAGCGTCGTCGAACAGGATCTTCTGCAGGTTCTGGTCTGGGGCTGCACCGTCATCGGCACCTACTTCGGTTTCATGCTGCTGGCCGATCGCATGTCGCGTCGAGTGCTCTACGTCCTCGGTGCGCTGCTCGGCATCGGGGGTTGGCTCGCACTCGTGTTCGCACCGCCCGGCACCGGCACGCTCATCACCTTCGCGGTCGCCTGGGGCATCTCATGCGGAGTCGGGGCGCAAGCGTTCTACGGGCTCTGGACGAGCGAGCTCTTCGCGACTCCGTACCGTGCGAGCGCACAGGGCGTTCTGTTCTTCGCCGCCCGTCTCGCGATCGGGTTCCTGAGCTACTTCTTCCCCGTGCTGCTCACCTCGGCGGGCGTCGCAAACGTCGGCCTCATCATGATCGCGCTCCTGACCGTTGCGCTCCTCGTCGGCGCCATCTGGACCCCGAACACGCGAGGCAAGTCGCTCGAGGAGATCGAACGGGAGCGCTACGGGGCTTCTGACGCACCAGCGGAAGCTGCGCGGCGATGAGCGGCGCGAACACGAAGAAGCGGGTGTGCTTCACGATGCAGTTGAAGCGCGCTCGCATCGACGATTATCTGAAGGCGCACGACGAGGTGTGGCCGGAAATGCTCGAGGCACTCGCGGAGACCGGGTGGACCAACTACTCGCTCTTCATCCGACGCGAGGATGGCTTCATCGTCGCCTATCTCGAGACGGACGACTTCGAGCGCGCCAGCTCCGCGATGTCGCGCCGCGAGATCAACACACGCTGGCAATCGACGATGGCCGAGTACTTCGAAGCGGGTCGATCGGACGGCGGAATCGACCTTCTCGAGGAGTACTTCCATCTCGCGTAGCTGACGCGAGAACGGGGCGGATCCGCTCGGATCCGCCCCGCTCTCGTCTTACGGGAGCCTCAGACGAGCGAGCGCTCCGCCGCCTCGACGACGTTCGTCATGAGCAGGGCGACCGTCATCGGGCCGACACCGCCGGGGTTCGGAGAGACGTAGCCCGCAACCTCGACGGCCGCGGGATCCACGT
>JBQDJW010000266.1:0-4918 GCA_052086425.1 Pseudoclavibacter sp.
ATCACGAGGACGAGCCGATTACCCTGTACGCCGACGAGCAGGTCGACATCTGCGTGTCGCGCCTCGCGGCGAAGCTGATCGGCCTCGAGCACCTTCGGAGTCGTGCCGACGAGTACGGCGACCTCGCCCCGGCCGTGCCACCCGAGGGCGGCGATCCGGCTCGGCAACTGGTCGTCTCGTTCGCCCGTCAGGATCGAGTCGACGACGAGCGCCTCGAGCCGCTGGTCCCACAACCCGCGAGCCTCTGCGGCACGTGCGTACACGTCGGCCGCCGCGAAGGCGATGTCGCGGGAGTACCGGAGTACGGCTTCGCGGACCTCGCCGTCGCCGTCCGACACGCGCTCCTCGACGACGCTCACGACCACGCGGATCAACTGCAGCGTCTGTTGCAGGCTGATCGAGCGCAGCAGTTCGCGCGGCGCTGAGTCGAACACGTCGCGGGCGATCCACGGCTTCGACGCGGGTGACGTTCGGTCTGCAGGGTCGAGCGTGCCCTGCTCGAGCGAGGTCACGAACGATGCGATGCCCGCCTGGGCGACGAGACCGACGGCGCTTCGTCGCCCGGGCGGCATCTCGCCGTACCAGGGCAGGGTGTCCTGCAGGCGCTTCGAGGTCGAGGTCGCGAGTTCCCCCGCGTTCGCCCGCAACCAGGCGAGCGTCTGCTGCTTCGTTCGTTGAGTGGCCATGTGTTCCTGGGGCCGTTCCGGGCCTACGAGTCGCCCCCGGCCGTGCCGCTCACGCCGGCCTTCGGGTTGTGCAGGTCGTAGCGATCGATCGCCTGCTGCACCACCGAACGGTCGACCTCGCCCTTGACCGCGAGGCGCTCGAGGGCGCGCACGACGATCGAGTGGCTGTCGATGAGATAGAACCGGCGGGCCGCCGGACGCGTGTCGGAGATGCCGAAGCCGTCGGCGCCGAGGGTCGCGTAGTCGCCTGGCACGAACGGGCGGATCATGTCCGGCACCGAGTGCGAGTAGTCGCTCACGCCGATGAACGGCCCGCCGTTCGAGCCCGAGAGCTTGTCGGTGACGAACGGAACGCGCGGTTCCTCGCTCGGAGCCGTCCAGTTGTGCTGTTCGGCGATCTGTCCTTCGCGGCGCAACTCGCTCCAGCTCGTCACCGACCACACCTCAGCGGCGACGCCCCAGTCCTCCGCGAGGATCTCTTGCGCGTGGAGCGCCCACGGCACGGCCACGCCCGAGGCGAGCAGCTGCACCCTCGGGCCCTGCTGCTCGGTGCCGCGCAGGTAGTAGATGCCCTTGAGGACGCCCTCGGTGTCGAGGTTCTCGGGCTCCGCCGGCTGCACCATCGGCTCGTTGTACATCGTGAGGTAGTACATGACGTTCGGGTCGGGGTGCTGCCCGCCGTACATGCGCTCGATACCGGCGCGCATGATGTGCCCGATCTCGTAGACGTACGCCGGGTCGTACGAGACGACCGCCGGATTCGTGTTCGCGATCACGTGCGAGTGGCCGTCCATGTGCTGCAGGCCTTCGCCCGCGAGCGTCGTGCGGCCCGCCGTCGCTCCGATCAGGAATCCTCGGGCGAGCTGGTCGGCGGCGGCCCACATCGAGTCTGCGGTGCGCTGGAATCCGAACATCGAGTAGTACATGTACATCGGCACGACGACCTCGCCGTGCGACGAGTACGAGGTGGCGGCGGCCGTGAATGCCGCCATGGCGCCCGCCTCGTTGATGCCGACGTGCTGGATGACGCCCTGCTCGCTCTCGCGGTAGGCGAGCAGCAGCTCGCGGTCGACCGACATGTAGTGCTGGCCGTTGGGGTTGTAGATCTTCGCCGTCGGGAAGAACGCGTCGACGCCGAAGGTGCGCGCCTCATCGGGGATGATCGGCACGACGCGCTTGCCGAACTCGCCGGCGCGCATGAGGTCTTTCAGCAGACGGACGAAACCCATCGTGGTCGCGACCTCTTGCGTGCCTGAGCCCTTCGCCGCAATCGCGAAGGTCTTGTCCTCCGGCAGATCGAGCTGCGTGTACTTCGAGCGACGCTCCGGCACGAACCCGCCGAGCGCACGGCGGCGTTCCTGCAGGTACTGAATGGCCTCGTCGTCCTGGCCCGGGTGGTAGTACGGCGCGTCGTAAACGCTCTCGAGCTGCTGGTCGGTGATCGGCACCTGCATCTCGTCGCGGAATGTCTTGAGGTCTTCGAAGGTCAGCTTCTTCATCTGGTGCGTCGCGTTGCGCGCCTCGAAGTGCGTTCCGAGCCCGTAGCCCTTGATGGTCTTGGCGAGGATGACGGTTGGTTGGCCCTTGTGCGCCATCGCCGCCTGGTAGGCCGAGTAGATCTTCGTGTAGTCGTGGCCGCCGCGCTTGAGGCCCCAGATCTGGTCGTCGGAGTAGCCGGAGACCAGCTCCTTGGCGCGCGGGTCGCGGCCGAAGAAGTGCTCGCGCACGAAGCCGCCCGACTCTGCCTTGTAGGTCTGGAAGTCTCCGTCGGGCGTCTCGTTCATGAGGCGGAGCAGCGCGCCAGACTCGTCGCGGGCGAGCAGGTCGTCCCACTCGCGGCCCCATACGACCTTGATGACGTGCCAGCCGGCGCCGCGGAAGAAGCTCTCGAGCTCCTGGATGATCTTGCCGTTGCCGCGGACGGGGCCGTCGAGGCGCTGCAGGTTGCAGTTGACGACGAAGGTCAGGTTGTCGAGGTTGTTGTTCGCCGCGAACTGCAACTGCCCGCGCGACTCGACCTCGTCCATCTCGCCGTCGCCGAGGTAGGCCCACACGTGCGAGTCGGCCGTGTCCTTGATGCCGCGGTTCGCGAGGTACTTGTTGAAGTTGGCCTGCCAGATCGCGTTGATGGGGCCGAGGCCCATCGAAACGGTCGGGAACTGCCAGAACTCCTGCTGCTGGCGAGGGTGCGGGTACGACGGGATGCCGTGCGGCGCCTGCGACTGCTGTTGGCGGAACCCGTCGAGCTCCTCGGCCGACAGCTGCCCCTGCAGGTACGCGCGGGCGTAGTTGCCGGGGGAGGCGTGACCCTGGAAGAAGACCTGGTCCGGCCCGTTCGGATGGTCGTAGCCGCGGAAGAAGTGATTGAGACCGACCTCGTAGAGGCTCGCCTGCGAGGCGTACGACGAGATGTGCCCGCCGACCGAGACGCCTGGCCGCTGCGCGCGCTGCACCGTCATGGCGGCGTTCCAGCGGATCCAGCGGCGGTAGCGGCGCTCGAGCTGCTCCTCGCCGGGGAACGAGGTCTCGTCCTCGGGTGCGATCGTGTTGACGTAGTCGGTGACGGGCACCATCGGCACGCCCAGGTGGCGCTCCTTCGAGCGCTGCAGCAACGAGAGCATGACGTCGCGCCCGCGCTGATGACCCCGCTCGTCGATGACGGCGTCGAGCGACTCGCGCCACTCCGTGGTCTCCTGCGGGTCGGAATCGACGTAGTTCTCGGAGTATGGATCCTGGTCGTGAACGGCCATGTTCGCCTCGTTTCTCGCCTGGTGTGCCTGCGCTTGTGCGGTGACGTGTCGCGGACGGCGTCACCGTTGTGTGGCGACAACCGCTCCGACAGCCTAGTAGTGGATCACCACAACGAATGACGCGAAAGCTCCATCGATTGCGACGGAATCCGCAATGGTGTGCGCACGGGCACCGGCTGGTGACCGGTCACGGCACCGGAACTGGCACAATGGATCGCACGTCGCGCATCCGGTCACGATCGCCGCGCGAATGAGGGCCTTTAGCTCAGCTGGTAGAGCGCCACGTTTACACCGTGGATGTCGTCGGTTCGATCCCGGCAGGGCCCACCATGGGGCGTTGTTCAAACCGACCACTTCACCGATTCGACGTCCGGATTTTACCGTCCTTCACTTGTTCGCGGCGCGAGGTCTGGGGCGTCAGGCTGAGAGGGTACGGTCGAGGGGCAGCTCCGCTTCGCCTCCAGCAACGACCTGGCGACGATGTTCGAGCACGCCGACGACCCAGGACGGGTGGTCATCGACCTCACCCGCTCGCACGTCCGGGATGCGTCGCCCGTGGCGGCGCTCGATGCGATCGAGACGAAGGACGCGCAGCGAGGCACGACGGTGGAGTTCGCCGGCATGAACGGGGACACCTCGGCGTTCCACGCCCGGCCCACGGGCGGGCTCGGCAACGGCCATTGAGCCGGGCGACTGAGCCGCACGACTGAGCACCGGCTGGCCGACTACCGGGTCGTGCGCCGCGCCTTTCCGATGAGCCCGAGGTAGGTGTGGTCGAAGGCCCCGAGTTTCAAGCCGAAGCCGACGGCGCGCTCGACGCCGATGTGGAACGCCCAGCAGGCAGCCAGCATCAGCATCCACCAGGGCTAGCCCCAAGCCACGACCACGACCACGATGCCGACGGCGGTCGCCCCGTTCTCCAGGCGCTGCCATCCCGTTGCAGGATGCTACGGATGCTCGGTCATGTCAGGGCTCCGTTGTCGCGTCGGTATCGCATGACGACCGCGCCACTCCGAAACGGCGTCGCCGAGACGAATTCGAGCCGCCGTGTGGCCGGCAACCCGCCCTGGTAGAGGGTGGGGCCGTGCCCGGTGATCAGGGGGTGGACCACAAACGTGTACTCGTCGATCAGCCCAAGGCGGTCCAGCTCGGTCGCGAGCATGCCGCTGCCGAGAAGCACGCCGGCCGGGGACGCGTCTTTGAGCTGCTGCACGCCCTCACGCAGTTCGCCGGCGATGTGGTGGCTATTCGTCCACGGGAAGTCCGTGCGCGTTGACGACACCACGTACTTCGGTTTCTTCTCGAGCTTGACCGCCCACTCACGGATCGCCGGAGGTGCCGGCTCGTCGCCGCGGGCGACCGCCGGCCAGGAGCTCTCCATCATCTCGTAGGTGACCCGGCCCCACAGCATCGCCCCGGCGTCTTCCATGAGCCGAGTGAAGTAGGAGTGCGACTCGTCATCGGCGACGCCCTCGCGATGGT
>JBQDJW010000267.1:0-4853 GCA_052086425.1 Pseudoclavibacter sp.
CGCACCCGAGCAGCAACACCCTCCCGAAGTGTAACATGAGGCCCTCGAGCGTCAGGAGCCCGAACAACAGCCAGCCCTGCCTGCGCGTGATGATGCGGCGAAGCCCTCTGGACTCAGCTGCATCGACATCGAGGAACGAGATCGTGTCGACGTCGATGTCCGGGTCTTTGCCGACCTTGTTCGGATTGGAGTGGTGTCGATTGTGCTTCGAGGTCCACCACGAATAGCTCATGCCGACGACGCCGACCATCAATCGTGCGAGCCGGTCGTTCGTCGGTCCGTTGTTGAGCACCTGACGGTGGGCAGCTTCGTGAGCAACGAACGCCACCTGTGTGAACAGGATGCCCAAGGCCGCGGCGATGAGGAGCTGATACCAGCGGTCGCCGAGCAAGATGAACCCCGCACCCGCGCCCGCGAACCCGACGGCGAGCGCGACGCCGACGACGGCGTAGAACCACCGGGCGCGGCCCATGAGGCCACGCTCGCGGACCACCTTCGCGACCTCCTGGTACGCCTGCGCGACTGGAGGGAAATCACTCGCACCCGCGTAGGTCTGTCGCACCGGTCCGAGGGTTCCCGGGGCAAGAGTCAATGGCATCGTCATAAAGGATGTCCGTTCATTGGTGACCGCTGGCGAGCGGAAGATCTGAGCCAGAGGCGGTCGCCCATCGCTACCCGCGACAGTACAGCCAGCGACGGAACGTGACCCGAATGCGCGCCGTGGATCCCCTCGACGACGTCATCGCGTCGTTCGTTCGGCGCGTTCGGCGCGTGCAGGTCGCTACTCCCAGCCGTCGGCTGCCAGGCTCGCGGCGCCTGCGATCCCGGCGTTGTTCCGCAGCTTCGCCGCGACGAGCGGCGTGTTGACCTCGACGAGGTGCAGGAACTCGTCGGCCTGCTTCGACACGCCGCCGGACACGACGAACAGGTCTGGAGCGAACAGTTGCTCGAGTTTGCGGTAGTACGGAGTGAGCCGCGTCGCCCACTCCTCGAACCCGAGCTCTTCACGCTCGCGCACCTTCGACGACGCGAATTTCTCGTAGTCGACGTGGCCGTCGAGCTCGAGGTGGCCGAGTTCGCTGTTGGGGAATAGATGGCCGTTGTGCACGAGGGCACTGCCGATGCCCGTTCCGAGCGTCGTCACGATGACCGTGTCGATCCGCCCCTTCGCCGCGCCGAAGGCGACCTCTGCATACCCCGCCGCATCCGCGTCGTTCATGATCGACACCGGAACGCCGAGTTCGCCGTTGAGCATGGCGGCGGCGTCGAGGCCGATCCAGTCCTTCGAGATGTTCGCGGCGGAAAGCGTGACGCCGTGCCGGACCACGGCGGGAAGACAGACGCCGAGGGGAAGGGCGCCGACCTTGAGATCGAGCTCCTTCAGGATCGCCGTGCGGACGATCTTGATCGCTGCGCTGATGTCTGCGGGGGAGCCGCCCTTCGGCGTGCTCTCCTTGTGCCGATCGGTCACGAGTACGCCGGTGCGAACGTCGACGGCGCCGCCTTTGATCCCGGTGCCACCGACATCGATGCCGATGGCAAGGTGGGTGGCCTGCTTCGCGGAAGTCTTCACCATGCGGCGAGCCTAGCCAGATTCTCGAGCGGCGGGCCAGGAATCGTCGGGAGCACCTGGCTCCGGTTCTGCGGGCCACGCCGTGCCGTCACTCGCCTGGTCGATCAAGCGCGAGAGGAGGCCGGTGAGTGTCTGGAACTCGCTCGGCGTCACCGTCTGCTCGACGAGCCTCTGACCACGCATCGACACCGGAAGCATCCGGTCGTGCAGCCGTGCACCCTCCTCGGTGAGGAACAGGTGCTTCGACCGGCGGGCGCCGTCCTGGGACACGATGTATCCGCCTCGTGTAAGGGCGTTGGCGCTGCGCGAAACCTCGCCCTTGTCGATCAGTACCGTCGCGGCGATGCGGGCGGCGGTCGTACCCGGTCGCCTGGCGACGGCCGACAAGACGCGCCAATCCGTGATGCTGTGTCCGAATCGCCGCCGGAGCTCTCTCGCCTCCGTGGTGGCGAAGATGTTCGCGAGCATGGCCAGCAGTCTGGGCGTGAACGTCGCCTCGTCGATGACGTTCGTGAGCGGAGAGAAAATCGCCTCTTCTGGGAGCTCTGCATTGCTCATCGTGCGTCCCTTCTGGTCAGTTCTTTCGCAGCATGAAAAGTGTGTTGGGATCCCAACTAATGGTGACGCAGGATGAACCGACAGGGAACCCCGCTCAACGACGAGTCAGGAGCCGACCATGCAAACCTCGACAGCACCCTCCATTCTTGCGCGACGACGATCGGGGCGCTTCAGATCCGCGGCGGCGCTTTCGCTCGCCGCGGCGCTCGCGCTCACAGGATGCGCCGGTGATGGCGGATCGGACGATCTCGACGAGATGGTGTTCCTCAGCTATCTCCCGCTCGAGACGCTTTCGCTTGCCCCCGAGATGCTCGCCTACGCGGGCGGCTACTTCGAGGAGGAGGGCCTCGACGTGACCCTCGAGCCCGTCAACGGCTCGCCAGTGGCGATCCAGTCGCTCATCGGCGACAGCGGACATGTCACGCGATCGACGTCCTCAGCGTCGCGTCCGAGGGCAATCCTCTCGTCAACATCGGCACGCTCGAGCGCGGTGGCGGCTTCCGTCTCGTCTCGGCCGACAGCGACCCGATCGAGAGCATCCAAGATCTCCCTGGCTCGACGATCGGCGTGGCCTCCGAGGGAGGGACGAGCACGAAGACGCTGGATCTGGCGCTCGAGGCCGCGGGATTCTCTGCGGATGATGTCGCACGCCAGAACGTGCCCGTCACCGCGGCGACCTTCGCGCTCGTCGAGCAGGGCCGCATCGACGGATACATGCTCGGCATCGACACCGCCGTCTTCGTCACGGCGAAGAACGAGAACGCGATCTCGAGCCCGGCCGGCCTCACAGCCCCGCCGGACGTCCAGTCCTACGTGACGACTCCAGAACAGATCGCGAACAACCCCGACCAGCTCGAACGGTTCATGCGCGCGATCGCCAAGGCGACGCAGTTCATCATCGACGACGAAGACCTCTCCGAGACGCTCGACATCATCCGTTCCGAGTTCAGCTTCGACGCGCTCGATGACGACGAGGTCGCGTTCGAAGCACTCGACGCCTACCGGGACGTCTGGATCGGCGACGGGACGCTTGGCGTCCTCGAACAGGATCACGACCGCTGGCAGGAGGCGTACGACCTCATGGTCGATTCGGGCCTCGCGACCGCCGGCGGCGACCCCGCCAGCTGGATCGCCGACGACTTCGTCCCCTCGCTGTGAACGGCGAAGGCAGCGCGAGAGCAATGGGAGCTGCGCGAATGGAACTCGACGGCAAGGTCGCCATCATCACGGGTGGCGCGAGCGGCATCGGCCGCGCGACCGTCTCGACGTTCCTCCGCGAGGGAGCGCGCGTCGTCATCGGCGACATCGACCGTGAGGGGGCCCGTGCGGTCGTCGCCCAGGAGGAACGCGCCGGGCACAAGGGAAGGGTCGCCGCGGTGCCAGCCGATGTTGGATCCTGGGACGACGTGCGGGCCCTGGTGGCCGCCGCCGTGGACACCTTCGGCAGGCTCGACGTGATGTTCAACAACGCCGGTATCCCCGGCGGCTACCCGATCCTCGAGCAGGAGCCCGCCGCGCATTACCACCCGATCATGCGCGTCGATCTCGACGGCGTGTATTTCGGCATTCTTGCCGCGTCCCGCCAGTTCGTGGCCCAGGAATCGCCGGGCGTCATCATCAACACCTCGTCGGTCTACGGCCAGTCGGCAGGGGAGCGTGCGCTCGTCTACGGCGCCGCCAAGGCCGGGGTCATTTCGTTGACGCGCTCGGCCGCACTCGAGCTGGCCGAGCACGGCATCCGCGTGGTCGCGATCACCCCCGGGCGCGCCAACACGCCGATCCTCGCACGATTCTCCGACGAGCTGAACGCGTTCATGGCGACGGAGCAACTGCGGGGTCGGCTCACGGAACCGGCAGAGATCGGGGAGGTTGTCGCGTTCCTCGCGTCAGACCGCGCGAACGCGATCAACGGCACGGTCGTGAGCGTCGACGACGGCTACATCGCGTTCAAGAACCGCCTGCCGCTTGGGCCAGTGCGCCAAGCCTGACCGTTCAGAGGTTCCAGTCGTCGTTCGGCGGGAGCGTGAGCACCTCGGCGCCATGCTCCCGCACGACGAGCGTGTGCTCCCACTGCGCGGTGCGCGAGCCGTCCGCCGTCACGACCGTCCAGTCGTCGTCCCACATCACCCATTCGTGCCCGCCGCCGATCGTGAGCATGGGCTCGATCGTGAAGACCATGCCCACCTCCATCACGTCGCTGTACGAGTCGGTGTCGTAGTGCGGGATGATCAGGCCGGAGTGGAACGCCTTGCCGACACCGTGGCCCGTGTAGTCGCGCACGACGCCGTAGCCGAACCGCTTCGCGTACTTCTCGATGACGCGGCCGATCACGTTGACTTCGCGACCGGGTTTGACCGCCTTGATGCCGCGCCGAAGCGCCTCGCGCGTGCGCTCGACGAGCAGGCGGCTCTCGTCGTCGACGTCGCCGACGAGGTACATGCGATTGGTATCGCCGTGCACGCCGTCGACGAACGCCGTGCAGTCGATATTGAGGATGTCGCCGGACTCGAGCACCGTCGAATCCGGGATGCCGTGGCAGACGACCTCGTTGAGCGACGTACAGATCGCCTTCGGGAACCCGCGGTAGTCGAGGCACGACGGGTAGGCGCCTCGATCGATCAGGTACTCGTGGGCGATCGCGTCGAGCTCGTCGGTCGTGATGCCGGGCTTCACGAACTGCTCGAGGTGCGCGAGCGTTTCGGCGGCGACGGCGCCCGCGCGA
>JBQDJW010000268.1:0-4846 GCA_052086425.1 Pseudoclavibacter sp.
ACACGCAGTTCGAGGTGCCCGACTCGCGTCGCGTCTTCGCCGTGTTCGAGCAGCCGGATCTCAAGGCGCAGTTCACGTTCCACGTGACCGGGCCGAACCACTGGCAGGTCATTTCGAACCAGCCGACGCCGCAGCCCCAGCCGGTGACCGAGTCGTCGTCGATCTGGCACTTCACGGCGACGCCGCGCATCTCGAGCTACATCACGGCGATCGTCGCCGGCCCGTACGTCGCAACGCACGATTCGCTCGTCTCGATCGACGGCCGCACCATTCCGCTCGGCGTCTACTGCCGCGCATCGGTCGCCGAGTTCCTCGACGCCGAGAACATCTTCGACACGACCAAGCGCGGCTTCGCGTATTACGAGCAGAACTTCAACGGCCCGTACCCGTTCGAGAAATACGACCAACTGTTCGTGCCCGAGTACAACGCGGGCGCGATGGAGAATGCGGGCTGCGTCACCTTCACCGAGACGTACGTGTTCCGCTCGAAGGTGCAGGACGCCGTGCGCGAGCGGCGCGACGTGACGATCCTGCACGAGCTCGCCCACATGTGGTTCGGCGACCTGGTCACGATGCGCTGGTGGAACGACCTCTGGCTCAACGAGTCGTTCGCGGAGTTCATCTCGACGATCGCGTGCGCCGAGGCGACGCAGTGGACCGAGGCGTGGACCACGTTCAACGCCATGGAGAAGAGCTGGGCGTACCGGCAGGATCAGCTGCCATCGACGCACCCGATCGTGGCCGAGATCCGCGACCTCGACGATGTGCTGGTCAACTTCGACGGCATCACGTACGCCAAGGGCGGCTCGGTGCTCAAGCAGCTGTTTTTCTGGGTCGGCCGCGAGGCTTTCTTCCAGGGCGTCGGCACCTACTTCCGCAAGCACGGCTGGGCCAACACCGAGCTCGGCGACCTGCTCGCCGAGCTCGAGGCCGCCTCGGGTCGCGACCTGCAGGCGTGGTCGAAGCTGTGGCTCGAAACGGCCGGCGTCAACACGCTGCGCCCGCGCCTCGAGGTCGACGACCAGGGCGTCATCACCTCATTCGCCGTCGAGCAGACGGCGATCGCCGAGCATCCGACCCTGCGCCCGCATCGCCTCGCGATCGGCCTGTACGAATTGCAGCAGGATGCTGAGGGCGAGCCGGGTGTCCTTCGTCGCGTCGACCGTCTCGAACTCGACATCGACGGCCCGCTCACCGAGGTGCCCGCGCTCGTCGGCCGCCAGCGGCCCGCGCTGATCCTGCTGAACGACGACGACCTCGCATACGCGAAGATCCGCCTCGACGACGCCTCGCTGCAGGTCGCCGTCGACCACATCGCGTCGATCGAGTCGCCGCTGGCGCGCTCGCTCGTGCTCGGCAGCGTGTGGGACTCGACGCGCGACGCCGAAACTCGACCCCGCGACTTCATCCGCCTCGTACTCGGCGCCATCGCGACCGAGACCGAGTCGACGACGCGTCGCACGGTGCTCGGGCAACTCGCGACCGCGACGAAGTTCTACACGGAGATCGACGACCGCCCCGAGATCCTCGAGGTCGTCACCGACGAGCTCCGCGAGCTCGCGGCGGCGGCCGAGCCGGGGTCGGATGCGCAGTTCGGCCTCGTGAAGTCGTTCGCCGGTCTCGCGCACTCGTCGTCGCACCTCGATTCGGTCGAGGCGCTCTTCACGGGTGAGAGCTCGCTCGAGGGCCTCGCGATCGACACCGACCTCGGCTGGGAGCTGCTCATCGCGCTCGTCGCCGGCGGCCGCCGCACCGGCGCAGACATCGACGCGCGACTCGCCGAGGACAACACTGCCGACGGCCAACGCGCCGCGGCGCACGCTGCTGCAGCGCTCCCGACGGCAGAGGGCAAGGATGCGGCGTGGCAGCGCGTCATGGTCGCGGCCGACGCGCCGAACGCCGTCGTGCGCGCGACAACCGCCGGCTTCTCGCGCGGCGACGACGCGGTGCTCGAGTCGTTCATCGACCGCTACTTCGAGTCGCTTCGTGGAGTGTGGGACTCGCGCAGTTTCCACATCGCCGAGGAGCTCGTCGAGGGCTTCTTCCCGTCGTACCTGCCGACCGAGCGCGTCTGGCGCGCTGCGTCGGCGTGGCTCGACGCGAACCAGGACGCGCCGGGGGCACTTCGACGCATCATCATCGAGGGCCGCGCTGCTGTCGAGCGCTCGATGCGGGCCCAGGAGCGCGACGCGCAGTACTGACGCAGGCGCGGACAACGGCGCGATCCCTGCGCGTCGTCGTCCGCCCAGCATCCTGCCCGTACGCTGTTGCGCGTCATGCTGCCCCAGATCACGTTCCCCGAACTCGTCACGACCTTCGAGGTCCCGCTGTGGATCGTCGCGTACATCCTCGGCGGCCTGCTGCTGCACTGGATCCTGCAGCGGGTCATCAAGCGCTTCGTCAACTCCGTCGTCAAGGGCGTCAAGAAGCGCAAGGGCGCCGACGACACGCAAGAGCTCACCGTCAAGTCGCCACTCGCCGCAGTGCGCACGGTGCAGCACACGCGCACGCTCGGCTCGGTGCTGTCGAACATCCTCAGCGTCGCCCTCGTCGTCGTCGTCATCATGCTGATCATCGGCCGCGCCGCGCCGAACGTGCTCACCTCGCTCTCGCTGCTCTCGGCGGCCGTCGGCGCCGGCCTCGGCTTCGGCGCCCAAAAGATCGTCGGTGACGTGCTCAACGGCCTGTTCATGGTCATGGAGGACCAGCTCGGCGTCGGCGACGAGGTCGACATGGGTGAGGCCATCGGCATCGTCGAAAAGGTCGGCGTGCGCGTCACTCAGGTGCGCGACGTCAACGGCACGCTCTGGTTCATCCGCAACGGCGAGGTGACCAGGGTCGGCAGCAACTCGCAGGGCTGGAACCGGGCGATCATCGACCTCGCCGTGCCCTACCACGTCGACCGCAGGCGGGTCGAAGAGGTCATGCTCGCAACGGCGGTCGACATGTACAACGACCCCGAGTGGGCCGTGAAGTTCTATGAGGAGCCTCAGATCTGGGGACTCGAGACGATCTCCGCAGAGGCGATCGTCGTGCGCCTCGTCGCGAAGACGAAGGCGGGCACCCGCTGGGAGATCCAACGAGAACTGCGGGCGCGCATCCAAGAGGCGTTCAAGAACAACGGCATCTCGCTGCCGCCGCTCAATACGATCGTGTTCAACGGTCCGAACGGAATATCGAACCGGGTCGAGCCGTTCGACCCCCAGAATCCCGCGGCAACCGAGCCGGGCAACCAGGAGCGTGCATGAAGTCGTCGATTCAGCTTGGGAACAATCCGAGCCAGGTGCCCACATTCTTCGACGAGGTGGGCGGCCAGGCCACGTTCGACCGCCTCGTGACGGCGTTCTACGAACGAGTGCAGCGCGACGAGGTCATGTGGCCCATGTACCCGCAGCACGACCTCGATGGCGCGATCTGGCGCCTGTCGCACTTTCTCGGGCAGTACTTCGAGGGCCCGACGACCTACTCGCAAGAGCGCGGCCACCCGCGGCTGCGCATGCGTCACCTGCCGTTCCAGGTGAATCCGGATGCGCGTGACCGATGGATTCGGCACATGACGGAGGCGCTCGACGAAGTCTGCGCCGAGCCGGGCTCGCGAATCTCGCCGATGCACCGGCTCACGATGCTCGAGTACTTCGACCGGGCAGCGCACGCCATGGTCAACACCTTCGATGAGACTCCAGCGGCGGACTCCCCGGCGGAGTCGCGGGCCGACGCCCCCGCAGAGGCCTCGGGCACTCCCCCGCCTGCCACCGACCGATAATCGCACCGGATGCGCGGGCGGACCACGCGCATCCGGTGACGATCAGCATCCGGTCGTCGTCAGCGTCCGGTGACGATCAGATGACGCCCTGTGCGATCATCGCCTCGACGACCTTGGAGAAGCCGGCGATGTTGGCGCCGAGCACATAGTCGTCGGGTTGGCCGTACTCACTGGCCGCGTCGCGGCAGCGGCCGTGAATGTCGACCATGATGTCGCGCAGGCGAGTCTCGGTGTAGTCGAACGACCACGAGTCGCGCGACGCGTTCTGCTGCATCTCGAGCGCGCTCGTCGCGACGCCCCCGGCGTTGGCGGCCTTGCCCGGGCCGAACAGCAGGCCGTCGACTTCCTGCAGCACGTCGACCGCCGCGGGGGTGCACGGCATGTTCGCGCCCTCCGCAACCGCCTGCACGCCGTTCTTCACGAGCAGGATCGCCGCATCCTCGTCGAGTTCGTTCTGCGTCGCGCATGGCAGCGCGACGTCGACCGGCACCCGCCATACAGCGCCGCGCTCCTGCCGGAATTCGGAGCGCCCGCCCCGGCGCTCGACGTACTCGCCGATGCGGCCACGCTCGACCTCCTTGATCTGCTTGAGCAGGTCGAGGTCGATGCCGTCCGGGTCGTAGATGGCGCCAGACGAGTCCGACGCGGTCACGACGAGGGCGCCGAGCTGATGCGCCTTCTCGATCGCGTAGGTGGCGACGTTTCCGGAGCCGGAGACCGAGACCGTCTTCCCCTCCATCGCCTCGCCCTTCGTGCGCAGCATCTCCTCGGCGAAGAACACCGTGCCGTAGCCGGTCGCCTCTGTGCGCACGAGCGAGCCGCCCCAGGTGGTCCCCTTGCCCGTCAGCACGCCGGCCTCGAACCGGTTCGTGAGGCGCTTGTACTGGCCGAAGAGGTAGCCGATCTCGCGACCGCCCACGCCGATGTCGCCCGCGGGGACATCCGTGTGCTCGCCGATGTGGCGGAACAATTCGGTCATGAATGACTGGCAGAACGCCATGACCTCGCGCTCGCTCTTGCCGCGCGGGTCGAAGTCGCTGCCGCCCTTGCCGCCGCCGATCGGCAGGCCCGTGAGGGAGTTCT